>JAMOOV010000077.1 GCA_027065125.1 Campylobacterales bacterium
TATATAGGTCAATCCAAATTCAAGCAAATTGGCATCGTCATTCCATACCATGTTGGCAGGGTTATAGTAACTTGTATCGGCTCCATTGGCATTTGCCACATAAGCGGCACTTAATGATAAAGAATTTAAAGACTGTTCCGGTATCTTATAAGCTGCCGCTTGTAATAGTGTAGCGGTACATAAACTTAAAAGTACTCCTTTTATCGTCAAACTTCTCAATATATCCTCCTGGTGTGTTATTGTTTTTTTATCAAACCGTATAGCAACTTTATCTCATCTTTCCATATCGAGTTATCGGGAGTTTCAAGTATCAAAGGTATATCATCCATTCTTTTGTCGTTCATTATAAGTCTAAAAGCCTCTATACCTATCTTACCCTTGCCGATACTTTCATGCCTATCGACTCTGCTACCAAGATCGGGCTTCGAGTCGTTTAGATGCATACCTTGAAGATAATCAAAACCGACTATCTTGTCAAACTCATCCCAAGTTTCATCATAAGCTTCTTTATCTCTTATATCATAGCCCGAAGTAAAAAGGTGGCAGGTATCAATGCAAACACCTATTCTGCTTTTATCCTTCACTTTGTCTATTATGTAGGCGATATGCTCAAATTTGTAGCCGAGATTTGTTCCCTGTCCCGCCGTATTTTCTATCACAAGTGTTACACCTTTGGTTTTGCTTAAAGCGGTATTTAGAGAATCTGCTATCCTATCCAAACACTCCTCTTCGCTTATCTGCTTTAAGTGGCTTCCGGGATGAAAATTGAGTTTAACCAAGCCAAGAAGTTCACATCTTTTTATCTCATCAAGAAAAGCATTTAAAGATTTTTCTCTCTTTTCATCATCGGGATGACCGAGATTGATAAGATAGCTATCGTGAGGCAAAATGTGTTTCGGCTCTATTTTCGAGGCTTTAAGGTTTGTTTTAAATTTTTCTATTGTCTTTTCATCATAAGGTTTTGCCATCCATTGTCTTTGGTTTTTTACAAAAAGAGCAAAAGCCTTCGCCTCTATCTCCATAGCATTAATAGGGGCATTAAAAACTCCTCCGCTACTACTTACATGAGCTCCGACAAATTTATTCAAAACTTACCTCTTTATAGCTGTTAATTTTATCAAAATATGATTTTTATAATCTTTAAAGTATATCTTATCTTTGCTAACAAAATACTTTAGATTTAAATTTTTTTGTTTTATGATTTGAGAAAAACCGCTATCGCTTTTCTTGTAACCGATTTTATCAAATATGGTTTGTTTATTGAGTATATTTTCCAAAGTATTTTCATCGTAAAGTGGACTTAAAAATCTTCTATTGAACTCCTTTTTTTCAAAACAGTGAGAATTTATACAGATATACTCTCCAATCTTCAAATCAAGTATTAAATTGCCAGCTGAAAAGAGTTGTAGGTTAGTATAATCTTTGCCATAGTTTAAAAAACCCAAGTCGCTAAAAACTATATTTTTCATTTTTATCGTAACTATATAGCTTTTAGATATATTTATCTCTCTTTTGTATGTGCATCCGGAAAATAGAAAAAGCAGTATCGTAAAAAAAGAGAGTGCTATCTTTTTCATATCAATATAGATTCAAACTCTCTTTGCATAGATTGACCCATCCGTTAGACGGGGTGATTTTAGAACATTTTAAAAATATATTTTTTGCATTTTTTATATCTTTTTCAGTTAAATATATATCCCCTAACTCATACATCAATCTTGCTTTTATCTCCTTTGAGGTTGCCATCTTTATGGACGATTTACCTACATCAATAGCCTCTTTATATCTATGTAATTTTTTTAAAGCAAGCATCAAATCAAGCTCTATATTCGGAGATAAAACATAGCTCTTATATCTATTTTGCAAATCAATTATTTTTTTAGCATATTTAATTACCATAATATTATTATCAATACTTTTTGCATACTTCACAAGCTCTTGAAAAACTTCGATATTTTTAAATCTATTTTTAAATACATTTTCTATATCTTGAGAAATTTGCAGAGCTTTATTGTAGTTTTTAATACCAATAAGTGCAAAGAATTTATAATACAATGCCTCTTTGTAATCTTTTATATCATAACTTTTTCCCAACACAAGCAAATCATTGGCTATCATTAAAAGCTTTTTAAATTCTCTTTTTTTGTATGCAATTTTTGCTTTAATATTTAGCCAGAAAAATTTCTCTTTTGCAGTTAAATTACTATTTTTTAGCTTCCAAGTTGATAGTTTTAATGCTTTATTGTAATTATTCGTATCAATATAACATCTACAAAGGTTTTTACTTAGATTGTTATCAATATCGGGCTTATATTTGTCTTTAACTTCTATAGCTTTTAGGCAATTTGACTCTTTAAGATTTTTTTCAACAATATATTTTGCTGCCGCTTTTTTTAATTTTAAAATAATTTCTTTATTTTTTATATCATATTTCATTTTATTTAAAAAAGATAAAGCATCACTATATTTTCCTAATTTTATCAATAGTTTTGCCTTTAAAATACCGGCTTTTTGATAAATATTGCCACTATTATATTTTTTCATCAAACTATCATAATGTTTTAACAATTTTGTACTATTTGTTTCATCGATATCAAAAAATAATCCGTCTAAACTTTTTTTAACCTCATCACTATATTGCCCATATCTAAACTCTTTCAAATACTCTTTATAATATTTAGATGCCATTTTTTTATTTTTAAGTTTTTTATAAATATCTGCTATATTTTTTAAAATATCTCCCCTCAAATCCGGTTCTTTTTTTGTCTTTAAAAGTAGTTTTTGCAAAATTTCAACAGCCAACTCTCCCATTTTGTTTCTACTAAGTTTTAGAGCAAAATCGTAAGCTTTTTGGTTATCTTTTAAAAAATAATCCGGATTTGCATCAATAATCTTTTTATAATATTTTTTAGCCTTTTTTATCTTTTTTAAAGAAAGATACACATTTGCCAATCTATCGGCAGATATACTGGCAACATCTATATCTTTAGCAGAGTACAAAATATCTTTATACAATTTTATTGCTTTTTGTTTTTTGTTTTGCATATACAAAGAATCTGCAAAGGATATGATACCCAATTTTGTATATTTATCTTTTGGGTGTTCTGTTATCAAAATATCATAGAAATATTTGGCATCACTATTTTGCCCAAGATTTTGAAAAGCTTGAGCTATATGGTATAAAACTTCAGGTATATTACGATTTGATGGAAATTGTTTAATCCATTTTTTACCTATTTGAATGATTTGATCGTAGTCTAAATCTTCAGTTTTAAAGCCATCTTTATTTGCATTTAAAATTTTACTCATAGCCCTTATCTTGTAAAGCATAAAATCATTTAAAAATATGGATTTAGAATACTTTCGCATAGCTTCATCAACTTCAGATATAACAAAGCGATATCTTTGTTTATCATAATCATCTTTTATGGACAGATAAGCAGATATATCCTTGCTGTTTCCGATATATTTTACAGGAACACCATTTAAATCAAGAGCCCCTACACTTGGAGTATTGTCATTTGTGTAAAATATGGGAAAGTCGATTCCAATATCTTGTTTATCACTTTTTAAAAATGTAGAATTTTTAAAAAATAAAAATATCCAATGTTTTGCTTTTTTATATCTATATTTACCAATTTGTGCAGTCAAACAAAGCGGAGAAGAAATTTTTGCTACTTTTACTTTATATTTAGGTTCTATGATTATTTTTGTGTTATTTTTATCTTTTACAAAAGAGATATTGACCAATTTTGTTTTTTTGGGCTTAATATTGACTTCACTTGCATATCCGATAGTACAAATATATCTTTCCTTTGTGATAGAAATTATCTCTTTTTTGCAAGGAAATTTTCGACCATCAAAAATATGCAATATAGAATAATCTTCTCTTTTCTCTTTTGCACTATTAAGCACAATTGTAAATGAAAAAAGAGAGCTACAGCTTATAAGAAGTATAAATGATACTATTTTTTTCATGAAGTTATTATATCATAAAGCCCATACTAAATGCTATGGGCTTTATTTTAAAAACCACTTGCTACGACATAAGAGCTTATCATCTCCAAAAACGGCTCTATTGTAAATATTGACAATATTGTTACCACCGCACTAAATCCCACTATGGTTTTAAGGGCAGTAGATGCATTTTTCATGTATGCTACATTCGCCTTTCTATCAGGCTCTCTTAAAAACATAAAAACTATAAGTTTTAGATAGTAGTATGCCGCTATTGCACTATTTATTACCATCAAAAATGCCAATGTCGTATTTCCACTATTTATAATAGCTCCAAGAAGATACAGTTTTCCCCAAAATAGAGCAAATGGAGGAACTCCGGCAAGAGAAAGCATAAATATCGCCATAATTGTAGCCGCTATCGGTCTTATAGCAACCATGCCTGCAAACTTTTGATAAGGATGATCATATTTTGCATCAAATTTACTCTTTTTATACCTTGATATCCAAAGCATTGCAAATGCACCAAGATTGGTAAATGTAAACATTATCCAATACAAGAAAAGAGCATTGTGTGCTGCTGTCGTATTTACCAAAACAGCACTCATAACAAAACCGGCATGACTGATGGAGCTATATGCGAGCATTCTTTTTACACTCTCTTGCACCAAAGCCATAATGTTTGAAAATGTCATGGTTATGATGATGATAGCATAGAGCACATCATATGCCCAAGTAACTCCCGCACCTATAAATATATCAAAAAATCTCATAGCCACTATAAGTCCGGCTATTTTAGGTACTATCGAAATATATCCTGCAGTTGCCGAACTTGCACCCTCGTAAACATCGGGAACCCAAGTGTGAAAAGGGATAAATGATAGTTTAAATCCAAGAGCTGCAAACATAAATGCTATAGCTCCAAGCAGAGGCAACATTGCATAGTTTCCTGATGCTACGACCTTTGCTATTTGGTGTAGTTCAACACTTCCGGTTATCCCATATAAAATCATAGATGAAAATACAAAAAATCCTGCCGCCAAGGCTCCCATAGTAAAGTATTTGATGGCTGCTTCAAAAGATTTCTCAAGATTGTGTAAAGCTATGATAGTGTATAGAGATAAACTTGCAGTTTCAAGCCCTATAAAGATAAGCATTAAGTTATCGGTAGCTACCATAAATTGAAATCCCGCAGTCATAAATAAAAATAGTGCGAAAAATTCAGGATAAGAGTACTCGTGAAATCTTTTTGATGTTAAAGCCAAAGGTATAAAAAGCATTGAGGCGACCAATATGATAATCTGACCAAGAGTTGCTATACCATCTGCCAAAATCATCCCGAACATTCCTCTGCTTGGTCCATTGTATCCCAAAACTATACCAAGGTCAATTACAAGCACCAATATGCTGAGCATCACATACAGACTTTTTGATAAATCTTTTTTTATCAAATCTATACAAAGTATTCCAAGACCCCCCAAGATAACAACTATCATAGGCATCAATGTACTTAAATGTAGTGACGATAGGCTTACTGTTATAGTCTGTAACATTATTTCGCCTCCTTAACTTTTTTAACCACAAGGAGTCTCTCTCTTGCCTGTGGAGTTTGTGCTTTCAACTTCATAAGTGTAAGCATTTTTTTAACACTATTGTCTATAGGAGTCAATACGGGCTTCGGATAAACTCCAAGCCACAACACAACCAAAACCAATGGAATAAGTGCCATTAACTCTTTTGTATTTAAATCTTTTAATTTACTATTTTCTTCACTTTTTGATTTGCCAAAAAATGACTCTCTAAATAAATTTAGCATATAAATAGCACCAAGTATGATACCTGTACCTGCAAATGCAGTCATAATAGGGGAAACTTTATAAAATCCTATCAACGATAAAAACTCTCCGACAAATCCCATAGTTAAAGGAAGTCCTACTGAAGCCATCATCATAATCCCAAATATCGTAGCATATTTAGGCATTATATGAGCCAATCCACCGAACTCGCTCATAAGCTTAGTGTGTCGTCTATCGTATATAACACCGACAAGCATAAACAAAGCACCGCTTACAACACCATGACTTAACATGAAAAAGACAGAGCCCGTAATACCTTCTGCATTTAAGGCAAAAGTTCCAAGCACTATAACACCCATATGAGATATAGAACTATATGCTATAACTTGTTTCATATCTTTTTGAGCAAATGCAACCATAGCCGTATAGACTATCATAATGATAGCAAGAGTTGCTATAAAAGGTGTAAAATAAACACTTGCATCCGGAAATAAAGGAAGTGAAAATCTAACAAAACCGTAAGTACCCATTTTCAAAAGTACTGCTGCCAATATGACAGAACCTATAGTCGGTGCTTGACCATGTGCATAAGGCAACCAAGTATGGAACGGAAACATCGGAACTTTTATGGCAAAACCGATGAAAAATGCCAAAAACAGCCATATCTGCATACCGTACGGTATCACAAGCAGTTGCCAATCCGTTATAGAAAATGTCCAAATACCTGTCACTTGATGAAAATAGTTTGCAAGATATAAAATACCAAGCAACATTAACAATGATCCTGCAAATGTATATAGAAAAAATTTAATAGATGCATAAACTCTTAGTTTTCCACCCCAAGCTCCTATGATATAGAGCATAGGAACCAAAGATAACTCCCAAAAAAGATAGAAAACTATCACATCCAAAGCACTAAAAACTCCAACCATTGTCATCTCAAGAACAAGTATGGTAACTACTAAGTTTTTAATATCTTTTTCTATATTTAAAGCTATCAAAGATATCATAGTCATAAATGTACTAAGCACTATCAAAAAAAGTGAAATTCCATCTATGCCTATATGATAATTTATACCATATGTACTAATAAGAGGAAAATACTCTACAAATTGAAAATTTGCTCCGGCAGGATTATAATTAAACCAAAGAGCAAGTGAAAGTAAAAATTCAACAGTAGCTATAGCTATACCGTAAGCCTTTATACTGTTTTTATCTACGATAAATCCAAGAATCCCTGCAAATAGCGGGAAAAATATAATTAGTGATAATAAATGATCCATCAACTGCTCCTTTACTTAACCGGATTGAAAATAACTACCAAAAGCAGTAAAACCAAAAGACCGAAAACCATCAGTCTCAACATATTTGAAAGATTACCGCTTTGCATAACTCTTGCTTTATCGCCACCGTCATAAAGCACTTTTGCAATTGTATCAACAGTTTTATCAACAATTGCCACATCAATTTTTAGCCATAAAAATGATGCTATGGCCATATATGGTTTTATTATACATTTATTATAAAATTCCGGTATATAGTATTGATTTAACAAAAGTTTATATATAGGATACTCTTCCACCTTTTTACTAAATCCACCTGTTTTATACTTATATACTGCAAACAAAATACTTGAAATTGCTAAGCCAAGTGTTAAAGCCATCAAAACATAGCTCATAAAATGAGGTTCTATCTCCGGCTCATACTCAGGCAAAAGCTCTGTGGTAAATTTCATAAAAGAGTGTTCAAAAAAGCCTCCCACAGTAGCAAATAGTGCCAATGGTGCCATAGCCCACAATACGAATGCTTTTACCTCATGAGGATGAAAGCCGTAGTGTTTATACTTCTCTTCCCCGAAAAAGACAAGCATCACAAGCCTAAAACTATAAAATGCCGTCATACCCGCACCGATCCAAAGCATTGCCCATAACACATAGTGATCTTGAGCAAATGCTACTTCAAGTATCTTATCTTTGCTGAAAAATCCTGCAAACGGATATATACCCGCGAGAGCAAACGAAGCAATTGTCATGATAATCATAGTCCACTTCATCTTATCGCCAAGTCCACCCATTTTTTTGATATTGAGTTCGTCGTCCATAGCATGCATAACATTTCCTGCACCCAAAAATAGAACAGACTTGAAAAATGCATGTGCAACCAAGTGAAATAGTGCTATCCAATATGCTCCAAGACCCGCCGCAACAAACATATATCCAAGCTGACTAAGAGTTGAATATGCAATGATTTTTTTAAGATCATTATTAACCAAAGCCATTGATGCCGCAAATACTGCAACAAAAGCTCCGAGACTTGCTATACATATACCAACATTTGGTATCATAGAAAATATATGATTGGCTCTAATGATTAAAAATACACCCGCTGTTACCATAGTAGCCGCATGGATAAGAGCTGAAACAGGAGTTGGACCCTCCATCGCATCGGCCAACCAAGTATGAAATGGGAATTGAGCTGATTTACCCATAGCACCTATAAATAAAAATATACCTATCAAAGTTACAGTTGCTACACTCAAATCTCCAACTTTTTCAAAAACTACATCATACTGCAAACTTCCAGTATTCCAATATATCAAAAATAGTCCGATAAGCATACCCAAATCGGCTATCCTGTTCATTATAAAAGCTTCGTTTGCCGCCCAAGAAGCACTATCTTTGTGATACCAAAATCCGATAAGCAACCAAGAGCAAAGTCCGACACCTTCCCATCCTATAAAAAGTCCTACAAAATTATCACTCATAACAAGTATCAACATAGAAAAAACGAATAAAGAAAGATATACGAAAAATCTATTGAAACTCTCATCATGCTCCATATATCCTATAGAATAAATATGTATCATAGCTGATACAAAAGTTACCATACTCATCATCACAACAGATACTTGATCTGCAACAAATCCAAACGGTATATGAAGATTTCCCGCAATTATCCAATCCATTAATTTTACATGATATACATGTTCGGCATCTATATTACAAAGTAGTATGATAGCCGAAAAAGCAGATACAAGAAGCATAATGGAAGCAAATATTCCAACCGCCGTATTTTTCTTTTTTGCTCCGAAAATCGCCGAAACAAGAGAACCGACAAGCGGTGCAAAAAGTGTTATATATATAAATTTTTCCATCTTTACCCCCTCATGCTTTGTAAGCTATCAAGATCAATAGTTGATTTTCTCTTATACCACAATACAAGCAATCCCAAACCAACGGCAACTTCAGAGGCGGCTACGGCTATGATAAAAAAAGCAAACATTTGACCCGTCATATCGTGATAATATTTTGAAATAGCAGCAAAACCTATATTTACCGCATTTAAAATTATCTCTGTTGAGAAAAAGAGCATTAGCAAATTTTTTCTTCTTATTATGCCTACCAATCCTATGGTAAATAAGATGGAGCTTAAAACCAAATAGTGTGTTATCGTTATCATTTTGCAACCCCTTTCTCAAATTCATCTTGAGCTTCATATTCATCTTTCAAGCTCAAGCTTATATCCATCTTTTTACTAACCAGCACGATACCTGCAACCATAGCTACAAGAAGCATCACAGCCGTCAATTCAAACGGTACGAGATATTTAGTAAATAGAATATATCCGACCATTTTAGAGTTGCCTACTCCGTCTATCATAGGAGAATTAGCAACTATACCGCTTGAAATGATAGGAGATGATACAATCACTACAAGAAGTATCGCTATAGCCACGGAAAAAGAGTATATCATCCTCTTTCCTTTTATCTTCTCTTTTACATCTTTTGCACTATCTATAAAAATCATACCGAAAGCATATACCGCCATAACAGCACCGCTATAGACTATGATTTGCACAACTCCAAGAAAGTCTGCTCCAAGCAAAAAGAAAAAACCTGATATAAAGATCATACCTCCGGCAAGAGCTGTCATGGAGTATAAAGCATTTTTACTAAATACAACTATACAAAACATCCCAATCGTCAAAAACGAAAATAGATAAAAAGCTATTATTTCATACATTACACATCCTTAATAAGCTAACGGTGTTTTTTTGATAAATTTGTCAGCATCCTTGCTTGGTGCTCCAAACCCCGGAAACTCTCTTTGTTTTCCTGCCCTAAATATCTCTAACGGTGTCAAAAGATCCTCTTTTTGTGCAAATTCAGCTCTTTGCTCACTTGCATGTTCATAGTCTTTCGTATGGACGATAGCAAGCTCAGGACAAACTTCAGCACAATATCCGCAATATATACATCTTCCGAAATTGATAGTATAGTCAAGTACCTCTTTTCTACTGTTTTCATCAATTTTTGTATCTATCCTTATGCAATTTGCTACACATATCTTTTCGCAAAGTCCACAACCTATACATCTATTGTTGCCACTTTCAAGAAGTCTTTGAAGTCTGTGAATAGCCCTAAATCGAGGAGAAATCGGCAATTTTTCAAGAGGATATTTTACTGTATGTATGTTAAACTTTAACATTTCTCTTAAAACTATCCAAAGACCGACAAAAAGCTCCCCTTTAAAAGTTCTTTTTAAAACTTGTATAAAACTTCCCCATGGATCCTTTGCGGGAGCCTCTATTTCTAAAAATTTATACCCCTCTTTAACATTTCTATCTTTAAACTCTTTATTCATCATTCTCCTCCTATACCAATACAAAACCGGTTATTAGTATATTGATAACTGCAAGAGGCATCAATACTTTCCAACAAAACCACATAAGCTGATCGGGTCTGACATGAGGCCAAGCGGCTCTTGTCCACAAAAAGGCAAATATAAAAAACGATATCTTAAGAAGTATCGCGATAGCTCCCGGTATAAATCCCCAAGGATTATATCCGCCAAGAAATATAATTGATACCAAAAATGAGATAGTAAACATATTGGCATATTCACCGATGAAAAAAAGTCCCCATCTCATACCACTATATTCCGTCGCATATCCTGAAACTATCTCTGCTTCATGTTCTATAAGATCAAAAGGAGTTCTGTTTGTCTCCGCATATCCAGATATCAAAAACAAAACAAAAGCCAAAGGCTGTTTCCAAATAAGCCAATCGGTAAAACCTCCGGATTGGTAATTATTTATATCTATCAAGGATAAAGAGCCGACAAGCATCAAAGGTGCCAAAACGGAAAGTCCCGTTACAACTTCAAAAGATAACAGTTGTATCACAGTTCTTGCTGCACCTAAAAGCCCCCATTTATTTGAAGAACTCATACCTGCCAAAAGAGGTCCGTACATCCCTGCACCCATAACACCGATGATAAACAAAAGCCCTACATCAATATCGGATATTATCGGATGGACGGTATAGCCGAATATTGTAAATTGAGGCACTATTGGAAGTGCAGAAAGTGCTGTAAATGCCGCTGTTGCCGAAATAATCGGAGCTATGATAAATATAGGTCTTATGACATTTTGAGGTATAATATCCTCTTTTGTAAATAACTTTATAGCATCAGCTATGATCTGCAAAACACCATAAGGTCCTACATGAGTAGGTCCCAATCTTCTTTGCATAAATGCTAAAACTTTTCTCTCCACATATGTGGTAAATCCGGCACCCGCCGAAAAGATAATCAAAATTACAATTACCTTTATAATCGTTTCTACAATATATCCAGTATCACTCATGATGCACACCTTTGAATTTTAACTTTTGCATATCTATATCCATCCTCAAATACAACTCCGCTCTCTAACTCTTTATCAAAAGTCGGAAGATACGATATATCTCCCGTTATTTTATCATCTATCTTAATAACTGTTTTTAAGATATTTCCATTTTCACTCTCTATTTCTACACAATCGCCCTCTTTGTAAGCCTCTTTTTCCGCCAACTCTTTAGAAACAAAAAGTCCTCCTTCTGTTTTTAACTGTTTGCAAATATTGGTAAATTTATTAAATTGCAATACCGGCTCACACCTATAAACAACAACACCGTCAAAACTATCTATCTCCTCTATCTCTTCGGGGATTCTTGTTTTGGTTCTTCTTGTTATGTTTTTCAAGAGATAGCCTCTGTGTTCTTCCCCAGAGT
>JAMOOV010000078.1 GCA_027065125.1 Campylobacterales bacterium
CTTAGATTTAGACCGATTATTATGACATCACTGGCATTTATATTAGGAACTCTGCCACTTGTTTTAAGTAGTGGTGCCGGAGCCAACAGCAGACATATCTTGGGGGCTTCTGTGGTATTTGGAATGATCGCTGCTACACTAATAGGCGTGCTGTTTATACCATTTTTGTTTTATGTTGTAATGTGGGTTAAACAAAAGTTTACAAGAAACAAGGCATAGCGATATGTCTTGTTTCTTGGAATGGAAATAAAAATTGAGAACAGTTAAAACAACTACAAAAGTAACACTTTTATTTTTGGATAGGTACTTACATTTATCTTTTAGCTTTTATCTTAATGTTGATATTTTACATTATACCAACGCAGATGCCATTTTTAATGGTGAATGTATTCCATGCAAGTGGTACGCTAACAGGAGAGATTATAGCGACTGCATTTATCTTTAATGCTGCTGGTGCTTTAACATTTGCAAAACTAAAAAAACAATTTAACTTTAGTCAAATTTATATAATCGGGATGATTGTTCTTGCCATTGGATTTTTTCTTATAGGCTTTGTTACAAATGTACATCTGTTTTTTCTTACTTCACCTGTTGTTGGATTCGGCGGTGGTATTTTAATGGCAAATATGACAGCTTGGATGTTACATGTAGCACACCATACAAAAAGGATTAAATCTTCTGGATACCTTACAAGTTCCTTTTTCCTTGGGCAGTTTTGTTCCCCATTGATCACACATCCTTTTATAAAATATTTTGGTATGCAAGATTTTTTTATAGTAAGTGGTATACTTTTATTACTAAGTGTATTGACTGTATTGATTATAAGTGTCAAACCAACTTTAAAATTTTATACTAAAAACTAAAAAAGAATATTTGCACAGGAAAATTAACATTGAAAAATAATACAAAAAGAGTTTCACTCGTGCTTGGAAGCGGAGGAGCAAGAGGTTATGCCCATATCGGTGTTATTGAAGAACTTGAAAAAAACGGTTATGTAATAGAGTCCATCTCAGGCTCATCTATGGGAGCTTTGATTGGAGGACTTTATGCGTGTGGAAAACTTCAGGAGTATAAAGAATGGGTGTTAGAACTTGATATATTAAACATTGCGAAGCTTCTTGACATTTCGTTTCTCTCAGGTGGTATGATGCAAGGAGATAAAGTCTTTCATAAAATTCAAGAGATAGTTGGAGAGGTAAATATTGAAGATTTACCTATAAAATATACTGCAGTTGCCACAGACCTTGTAAAACAAAAAGAAGTATGGATACAAAAAGGAAATCTTCTTGATGCTATTCGTGCTTCTATTGCCATTCCGACTATTTTCACTCCTAAAAAGATTAATAACAAATACTTAATAGATGGAGGGGTTTTAAATCCTCTGCCTATTGCACCAACTGTCTCAGATGATACAGACATCACCATAGCTGTAAATCTCAATGCATATAATGCAAAAAAATATGATATAAAAATACCTAAAAAAGAGATAGAAAAAGAAAATAGATTTGAAGAGATTCTTTTTGAACTCAAACAAAAAGCTGGGAACTTTTTTGAAAAAGAGTCAAAATCTAAGTTTGACAAGATGAATATGTTTGCCATTGTTGGTAAAACGATAGATATTATGCAAAACAGTGTCTTAGAATGCAAAATGGCAGGATACTCACCAGATATAATGATAAATATCGCAAATGATGCCTGTGATTTTTATGAGTTTAACAGAGCATATGAGATGATTGAGTTTGGCAGAGTTGCAACAAAAGAAAAACTAGGAGAAATAGGATGAGAAAAGACTCTTTTTATTATGCTCCAAGCATAAAAGTTTTACAAGAAACCTCGCTTTTTTCTAAAACAAAATCAGAAGATCTGGACGATATTTTAAACTATTTTATACCCCTGACACTACCTAAAAAAAGCACAATCTCTTTTAGTGAAATAGAGCAATTTTTCTTTGTTGTTATCAAAGGACGGGTAAAGATTTCACAACTTTGTATAGAAACCGGGCGAGAATATATTGCAGAGATCTTAACCGAAGGTGATATTTTTGATACGATAGGGTTGCTTTACTCTAAAGATGAAGATATGCTTGTTGAGACGATAGATGTCGTATGGCTCTTAAAAACGCCTATAGAAAAAGCACGAGAGTTACTCTATTCACATCCAATATTTAATGAAAATATTTTTACTCACTTTGGTCACAAAATGTATGAGTTGGAAAATTTTGCAAAAGAGTTGATTTTTTATGATACTGCGATGCGATTGGCTCGTTTGATTATACGATATTATCAAGAGGAGAGCCTTAATATTATTGAGGATCTCTCAATGGAGACACTTGCAAAGATGATA
>JAMOOV010000079.1 GCA_027065125.1 Campylobacterales bacterium
GAGAAGAGAGCGGGGATTAATAGTGAGGATAAGAACAATATAAGATATTGGCATAGGCTTTTAAAAGATGGAATAATCAGTGAAAGTGAATTTGAGACCAAGAAGAAAGAACTTTTGGCTTTGAAATAAGGGTGCAAAGCACCCCGCATTTTTCAGTAAAATTTAAGCTAATTTTCCAATATAAAAGGGGTCAGGGCTTGAATTTTGAATTTTAAACTGTTATAATGCAAGAGTATTTTATACTCTAAAGGATGATTTATGGCAAGAAGAGTCAGGATCAATAAAGCGGGCTTTCATCATGTTTATAATCGTGGAGTTGAGAGAAGAGATATATTTTTAGAAGATAGCGATAAAGACAAGTTTTTGGATATTGTTTGTGAAATATCTTTGCATTATGATTTTATCATACATTCATATGTTCTTATGGATAACCACTACCACCTGCTTTTAGAAAATAAAAGAGATAATCTTTCAGACGGCATAAGAAGGATAAATTCATCTTATGCTCAATACTTTAATAAAAAGTACAAAAGAGTAGGACATCTTTGGCAAGATAGGTTTAAATCTTGGTATATACTAAATGATGAGTATCTATTGACACTATTTAGATATATTGAAGTAAATCCTATAAAAGCAAATATCTCTAAAAAATTTGGGGAGTACAAATATACTCTTTTGCACGATATCATAAACAACGACCTAAGAGAATGCATGAGGCATAGCTTTATATTTGACTTTTATAGTGACACCAAAGAGTTACTAGAACTACTTGATATATCTATCTCACAAACAGATGAAGAGTTGATAAAAAAGATACAAAAAGAGTCCAATACCTACAAAAAAGCACCAAATAAGATCAAAAAGAATAGAGACTTAAAAGAGTTTTTCCAAAAAGATATGACAAAAAGTAAAAGAAATGAAAACATAATAAAGGCACATAAAGAGTGTTTTACTCAAAGCGAGATAGCAAAATACTTGGATCTCTCTATCTCAACTGTATCTAAGATTATAAAGAATTCAAAATTCAAGCCCTGACCCCTATATTAGTGAATAAATTATCTATTTACCGAGACAAAAACTATCAAACATTTTATCAAGAATCTCATCTCTTTCAAAGTCTCTTGTTATAGAGCTTATGTGAGATATGGCATCATTTATCTCATAGGCAAAAAGCTCCAACTCTCCGTCGTTAAGAGGTCCAAAGGCTCTTTTTATGGCTTCGAGAGATTTTTTTAACTCATTCATTTGTCGCTTTGAAATTAGAATAATCTCATCATCCATGCCTTGAGTATCAAGATATTTTTTTATGGTTTTTATGACGATATTAACATCCTCTTTTGCACTGATAAAAATTGGCTCAAAAAACTCCAATTTTGAGATATCTATCTTTTGATGCAAATCCGACTTATTTATAAAAACGGATATTTTTTTGCTATCTTTATAACTGTTTAAAAGTTTGATAATCTTCTCATCTTCATCATCAAGCTCTCTTGAACCATCAAATATAGCCAAAACCATATCCGAATTTTCTATCGACTCGATAGTCCTTTGAACCCCGATCTTTTCTATCTGATCTTTTGCCTCTCTAACTCCGGCAGTATCAATGATCTTGACAAGATGAGTTCCTATCTTGATCTCCTCTTCTATCGTATCTCTTGTAGTTCCCGCTATATCACTTATGATAGCTCTGTTATAATTTAATAATCTATTTAAAAGAGAGCTTTTACCTACATTGGGCTTTCCTACGATAGATATACTAAAACCGTTTACAAGCCCCTCTTTTTTTTGACTGATTTGTAGTGTATCTTGCATCTTTTTTGAGATATTTTCAAGTCTTTTGATGATAGATCGCTCCAAATCGGCAGGTAAATCCTCTTCGGCATAGTCGATATTGACTTCGGCATGTGCCAATATCTCCACCAACTCTTCTCTCAAACTTTCTACGAACTCTTTTAATTCGCCTTTTAACTGTTTTGAGAGTATCTTAACGGCATCCCCGCTTTTTGTCTCTATGATTTTCGCTATGGCTTCAGCCTTCGTCAAATCAATCTTATCGTTTAAAAATGCTCTTTTTGAAAACTCTCCGGGCTCTGCCATCCTTGCACCAAATTTCAAAACTTCATCAAGTATTAGATTTGCTACCGCGATACCGCCGTGGCACTGAAACTCTACGACATCTTCACCGGTAAAACTGTGAGGGGATTTAAAATATATGATAATAGCCTCATCAATAGGTTCGCCATCTTTTGTATATAAAAAGGAGAGTGTGGCATATCTTGGAGTGATACTCTTTTTTTTGGATAGTTTAAGAGCTATATCGTATGATTTATCTCCACTTACCCTTATAATGGAGATAGAGCCTACACCATGGGCGGTAGCTACCGCCGCTATGGTATCATTATATCTACTTATCTTCACTCTTTTTGTTAAAATCGTTTACAAGAACATATTTACCGCCGTTTCTTGCAGTCCTTATGCCTACATACTTATCGGGAAACTCTGCCCTTAACTCCTCAAGAGCTATTTTTACAAGTATTCCATCAAGTATCTTAGTTTGAGCTCTTCCGTTGTTTTTAACTTTTTCAATAACATGTTCGAGATATTTTTTTACCATCTCTTTTTGATTTTGCAAAAATTCTGCTATTTCAAGTCTAACATTGACATCATATTTGATATTTGCCCAATTGTACAAAAGATAAGAAAAAGCTTTATATCTATAACCCTCTTTACCTATAAGCAAAGCTGCATCTTCTCCGTCAAGAGATATGGAAATCGTATTTTCATTGTATTTGGAAACATCTTTAAGCTCAATATCAAAACAACTAACATCAACCAATTTTCTAACACCTATCTCTATTTGCTTGATAATATCATCGTTGACAGTTTTTATCATAAAGCCTTTTTGCTGCTTATGTTTTTCATTTTTTTCTTTTGCATCTCTCTTTTTTACCGATATGATAGCATTTTTTTTAAACATTCCAAGTATTCCTGTACTTGGATTTTGAACTATCTCAATATCAAGTTCAACTATCGAACAGTTAAACTCTTTTGAAGCTTTTAGATAAGCTTCTTCTATCGTTTTTGATTCTATTTGCATACTCATTCTTTAACCTTTATCTCTTTATTGCTAACTTTTTTCTTTTCAAATATCGAATTTACATAGTATTGTTGTACAATTGAAAACAGATTGTTTATAAACCAATACAGTGTCAAACCAGCAGGAAAAGTCATAAAGAAAAATGTAAATATCACAGGTAGATATTTCATAATCTTAGCTTGAGTTGGATCTTGAACACTATTTGGTGAAATATGTTGTTGCCAAAACATAGTAGCACCCATTAAAATAGGCAGTATATAATATGGATCTTTAGTTGATAAATCGTGTATCCATAGTATCCATGGGGCACTTTGAAGCTCTGCCGAATTTTGCAAAACCCTATATAGAGCAAAAAATACCGGGATTTGCAGTATCATGGGCAAACATCCGCCCAAAGGATTGGCACCATGCTTTTTATATAACTCCATAGTATGAGCATTAAGCTTTTGAGGATCTCCTTTGTACTTCTTTTGGATCTCTTTAATCTTAGGAGAAAGCTCTTTCATCTTTGTCATAGAAACCATACCTTTATATGTCAAAGGAAATAGTACAATCCTGATAATAAGAGTGGTAACTATAATAGCCCATCCCCAGTTACCCAATATTGAATGCAAAAAACTTAAAAGCAAAAATACCGGTCTAGCTATAAAAGTAAACCAACCATACTCAACTATATCTCCCATCTCTTTATTTATGGAGTTTAGTATCTTTAACTCTTTTACACCTATATAGCCATTTATGGTATAGTTTTGCTTTCCTTTTACAAAAGGTAGTGGATTTTTATCTTTATCCTTGGATATATAGACATCCAATCCACCCTTTAAGTTATAAAAGGAGGTTGTGTAGTATCTATCGCTATCAGCTACTATCTTGGCATTGGCAAAATGTTCATCACCCTTTGCATCACCATCTTTTATCATTGTTAATGTGTCATCAAATTCTTTTATCAAAACACCGTGAAAAGTATATCCTCCGGCTATAACATCAGGTCTAAAACCGGTACTTACAAAATAATTTTCAGGTTTGGAAAGAGCAATATTTAAAGTATATTTGCCTATAGGATATACGGTCAATGTTTTTACAATCGTCAATTTTGAAAGCTTTTGAGTTAAAACTATTTTAACGGAAGAATTTTTCATCTGTATATTTTGCACATTGGCTGTGTATGGGACTTTAAATGCTTCGCTATTTATAAGAGCATCGCTAAATCTGATTTCAAGTGGTAAAGGAAGTTTTGAGTCATTAAAGAGTTGTACTCTTTTTCCGTTTTTATCTCTATATCTTTTTCCGTTTAGATAAAATTTGCTTATTCTTCCATATTGGTCTATAATCATGTCAAAATTTTTGCCACTAATTTTTACAAGACTTTTTTCACTACTAATACTTTTTGAATTATTGTTTAATGTTTCAACAGAAGCAGTTGATGGGGTATTTGTCGTAGTCGGAGCTACTTGATTTACTGGAGCAACCTTAGTCGAAACAGCTTTTGTGCCATTTTGTTCCATTTGAAATTTTGTGGGTTTTGGGACGAAAAAATAGTCATATCCCGCAAAAAATAGAAAACTTAAAATTGTTGCTATTATTACTCTTTGTTGTGTACTTAAATTGTCTAACACTTTTTATACCTTTTGAAATCTTTTATCACATAAAAGATATTATCTTTTTTGGATACAAACCAATACTTTATCTCAATATCCATATTGTTTTTTGGTTTTAAAATAGGAAATTTAAAATCTCTTCTAATCATTGGATACTCAATGCCTCCTCTAAAGAGTTGATTACATTTAAGTACCCTTAATATAGAAAAGAACAGTGCTTTCAAGAGGTTATTGTTTTCAACTTGCCACTTAGCATACTCCGAACAAGTCGGATAATACCTGCAACTCCCATACCCAAAGATAACGGTTAAAAATCTTTGATAAAAAGAGAGCATATAAAGCACTATTTTTCTCACTCAAACCTCATCTAAAAGACTTTTTTATCTTTTAAAGCATTAACCCTTTTAAGAGATGTTAAAAAACCTTTTTTTATATCTTTATATTTAGAGGTCGTTATCTTATCTCGTGCTACAAGTATATATGAGCCATTTTTTAAAAAATGATTGCACTCCAAAAATATGGATCTCAATCTTCTTTTGGCAAAATTTCTCTTAACGGCATTACCGATCTTTTTACTTGCAGTAAATCCGACCTCTTTTTTATCGCTATCTTTATAAAAAAGTACAAAACTTTTATCAAACTCTTTTTTTGAGTTTCTGTAAAGATACGAAAACTTACCGGACTTTCCGATTACTCTAAAATCTTTTATACACTTAATCTTTTTCTACCCTTGGCTCTTCTTGCATTTATGATTTTTCTACCATTTTTGCTTTTCATTCTAATTCTAAAACCATGAGTTCTTTTTCTTGGTGTATTGTGCGGTTGAAAAGTTCTTTTCATCTTATATGATCCTTTTTATTTATATAGTTTAAGGAAAGGATTTTACTAAAAAATTGCTTAAAAGGAGTTTAGCAGTAATTGACTCTTCCCAATTTTAACACACAGCAATAACAACTAAACTTTTTAAAAATTATTATATCTTTGTAAAGATTATGATATAATTTGAATCAATTTTAAAAGATGAGGAGATATATATGAAAAAGCTTTTTTCTTGTATTTTAGTTTTTTTATCACCATTGGTTCTGCTTGCAAGTAGTTATAACATTCAGCTTGGTATCGTTACGACACCTCACTCTTTTCACTATATGGCAGCACAAAAGTTTAAAGATATAGTTGAAAAAGAGAGCAACAGAGATATAACAGTTACCATCCACCACTCAAGTTCGGTTGGAAACGAAACAAGCATACTACAACAACTTCAAATGAATGCTTTACAGATGGGTGTTATCACTGCAGGCCCTGTAGATAAAATAGTTCCGTCTATAAAAGCGATAGAGTTCCCTTTTCTTTTTGATAGTTTCAAAAAGGTGGATACGATACTTGACGGAAAGATAGGACAGAGTATTTTAAATGATTTCAAATCATCAAATCTTATAGGATATCACTTTTTAGAAAACGGCTTTAGAAATATAACAAATTCCAAAAGACCTATCCACATGGCATCTGATGTAAAGGGGCTAAAGATAAGAGTTATGAACTCTCAGTTACAAATAGCCATCTGGAAAGCTATAGGAGCAAATCCTACTCCGATGCCTTGGCCGATATACACTCAACTTTCTCAACATGTTATAGACGGACAAGAAAATCCATTGGCAGTTATAGATCAGTATAAACTCTATGAAGTTCAAAAGTATCTATCTCTAACAAGACATGTTTACTCTGCACTTGTATTTGTAGGAAGTAAAGCTTTTTATGATTCTTTACCTGCAAAATACCAAAAATTGCTCTATAAAGCTACAAAAGAGGCTTCAATATATGAGAGAAAATTAAATAGGGATAAAGCCAAATATTTCTTAAATGATTTGAAAAAAAATGGCATGATTATAGATGAGCATCCTGATCTTAACTCTTTTAAAGAGAAAGTTAAACCTCTAAAGAGCAGATTTACTGGTGTTGCAAAAAAATATCTTGATGAGATTTTGGCTCAGTAGATATAGGTATGAGAAGTTTTATATCAAAACTTTGCGATACGATAAATATACAGATAAGCATACTTGTCGTATCGCTTCTTTTTTTACTTTCACTTCTTCTTGGGGTGAATGTATTTTATAGATATGTTTTAAATGACTCCATCTACTGGTCAAATGAAGTAGCTAGATATCTACTTGCATATATAGTATTTCTCGGCTCCACTATGGCTCATAAAAACGGAGTTCATATAAGAATAGATATAATATTTATACACATATCTAAAAAAAGCATCAAAATGATAGACAAGATCATCTCTATCTTTTTTATACTTTTTTGGTTACTTGTATTATATAGCTCTATAAAACTATTTCCACTTTTCATGATGCAAACAACAGCAACACTTCAGATACCATATGCCATACCGTTTGCCGCACTTCCTATCTCGGCAGTAGTATGGATACTTTACTGCTTTGACGATCTTTTAAAAAAGTTGGAAAAATAATGTCTTTACTTTTACTACTTTTACTTGGACTTATACTGATCTCCGTTCCGATATTTTTATCTATTGGTATATCTACTACTATCGCATTTATAGTTACAAAACTACCACTTTTTATGATACCTCAAAAGATGTTTGATGGAGTAAACTCTTATGTTTTGCTTGCTGTTCCTCTTTTTATGTTGGCAGGTTCCATCATGGATCAAGGAGGCATATCAAAAAGATTGGTTGATTTTTCAGAATCTCTTGTAGGGCATTTTAAAGGAGGACTTGCTATAACTTCTATACTCTCAAGTATGCTTTTTGCCGGAGTGTCGGGCTCAGCAGCAGCTGATACTGCAGCAGTCGGTTCAGTTTTAATACCGGAAATGATAAAAAAGGGATATGATAAAAACTTTGCCGCTTCTATCATAGCTACAGGAGGCTCCATAGGGGTTATTATACCCCCAAGTATTCCTATGATTATTTTTGCATTTATAGCCAATATATCAGTAGGAAAACTATTTATCGCCGGTATTTTACCCGGATTGCTGATAGGCTTTTCACTTATAGCGATAGTCGCATATAAAACAAAAGATTTTGACATAGATGAAAAAAATAGAAACTTTGATTTTACAAGATTTAAAAATGCTTTCAAAAGTGCCGTTTTTGCCCTAGGTATACCATTTATAGTGGTAGGCGGAATTTTGGGAGGATTTTTTACAGCCACCGAGTCTGCTGCCGTTGCAGTCATATACTCTCTTTTGATAAGCTCTTTGATTTATAGAGAATTGTCTTGGAAAAAGTTATATAAAGCAGCAATTTATGCTATAAATACAAGCTCCATTATACTCATCATTATATCCATAGCAACAGTTTTTTCTTGGTTTTTATCAATGAACAACATCCAACAAACCCTATCAAATGCCTTTTTAATACTTTCTCACAATAAATATATAATACTATTGCTTATCAATCTATTTTTATTGGTTATGGGGACTTTTGTTGAAACAACGGCATCTTTGATACTATTTGTACCAGTGGTTGCCCCTATACTAAATAATTTAGGAATAGACCCTTTAACTTATGGAGTTATGATAGTAACTAATCTTGCCATAGGCATGTTAACACCTCCTCTTGGCATATGTTTAATGGTTTCAAGCTCTATTGCCGAAAGTAAAATCTTAGAGATATCAAAAGCAATTATCCCATTTCTGGTAGTTATGATAATAGATCTTTTCATTATAACTTTTATACCATTCTTTACGATATTTCTACCATCTATCTACTGATTAGATTATAGCCCTTTGCAATAATGCAAAGGGCTTGTTCTTTATATACTTTTTGCTAAAATTTTATTGATTCTTTTTACAAAATCTGCAGAATTTTCTATTTTCATACCTTCTATAAGTCTTGCTTGATTGTAGAGTATATTGGCTATATCGTCAATAGTAGCCAAAGAGTCATTTTTGATCAATTTTTGCAATATTTCATGATTTGGATTGATCTCAAGTATAGGTTTGACTTTCGGTAGATTGTCTTGCCCCATTTGCTTTAGCATCTCTTGCATAGCAAAATCGGGATCATTTTTATCAAAAACAAGACAAGATGGCGACTCTTTTAGTCTCTTACTTATCTTAACATCTTTTACTTCATCTTTTAGTGCTTCTTTTAACTTGACCAAGATAGAGACAAACTCCTCTTTTTGCTTCTCTTCCTCTTTATCCTCCTCTTTACCGTCTTCCTCTATATCGCTGGTATTGACCGCTTTTACCGGAGTTTTATCGTATTCGTTAACAACCGGCATGATGATAGAGTCAACCTCTTCATCCATGATAAGAACCTCTATATCCTTATCTTTGAAACTCTCAATAAGAGGTGAGTTTTTCAAAAGATTTTCATCCTCTCCCGTTATATAGTATATGGCTTTCTGCCCCTCTTTCATATCTTTTTTATACTCTTTTAGACTAACATTTTCTCTCTTAGTTGTTTTAAAAAGTAGCAGATCAAGAATTAACTCTTTATTTTCATAGTCCGTATAAACACCCTCTTTTAAAACTTTTCCAAATACTTTATAAAATTTTAAATACTTTTCAAAATCTTTTTCTTTTAACTTTTTAAGTTCATTTAGTATCTTTTTAACTGATGCTTTTTTTATCTTTGAAAGTATCATATTTTGTTGTAATATTTCTCTACTGACATTTAGGGGCAAATCTTCACTATCAATAATACCTCTGACAAATCTTAAATAAGTAGGCATCAACTCTTTATCATCATCAGTTATAAATACTCTTTTTACATACAGTTTTACTCCCGGCTGATAATCAACTTTAAAAAGATCAAATGGAGCTACGGACGGAATATAGAAGAGTGTAGAATATTCTAATGTTCCCTCGGCATTTGTATGTATCCAAAATAGCGGATCATTGCTATCTCCCGTTAATTGTTTATAAAAATCAATATACTCTTCATCTTTTATTTCGCTTTTGCTAAGTCTCCAAAGAGCAGAGGCTTTATTGATCTGCTCATAGCTTTTCTCTTTTTTACCATCTTTTTCCTCTTCTTTAAACAAAAAGATAGGAAAAGGTATATGGTTTGAATACTTTTTGATAATTCTTTCAATTGTCCAATCTTCCAAAAACTCCTCTTCACCCTCTTTCAAATCAAGGATTATCTCGGTACCTACAGACTCTTTTTTTGCCTCTTTAATTTCATACTCACCATCGCCGCTACTTATCCAACTATATGCTTTCTCTTCTCCGGCTTTTTTAGAGATAACCTCTATCTCTTTGGCAACCATAAAGGCAGAATAAAATCCCACTCCAAACTGCCCGATCAAAGATGAATCCTTCTTGGCATCACCACTTAAGTTTTCTAAAAATGATTTTGTACCACTTTTTGCGATAGTACCGAGATGCTCTATAAGATCTTCTTTGTTCATTCCTATGCCATTATCTCTGACAATAAGTCTTTTTTTGTCTTTATCGACCTCTATCTCAATACGAGGTTCAAGCTTGAAATTTTTAAACTTTTCATCACTTATAGTTAAAAATTTCATCTTATCTATCGCATCTGATGCATTAGAAACAAGTTCTCTTAAAAATATCTCCTTATTGGAATACAATGAGTGTATCATTAAGTTTAAAAGTTGATTTATCTCTGTATCAAATTTGTATTTTGACATATCTTCTCCTTTGTTTTTTAAAAGAATTATAGCCAAAAAAAACCTATTTGTAAATATCTCTTATAAATTTTTTGCAATAAACTTGATAGCAATAATATAAAGTATCTATTTATCCTTAGTTAAATTTACATCAACCCTAACCCAATCAAGACCTCTTCTGACTATTTGAGTATTTGTCGGATGATATATCTCATAAGTCAAAAAAATGCCGATTCCAACAAAAACCAATAATAAAAATACCAAAAAACCTTTCAATTAAATCTCCTTGTAATTTTTTTATCCATATATTTTCTTAAAAAGCATTATAGATAATATAGTAGCAGATAGAGTTAAAATAATATTGAGAAAAATATTAAAAATCATTTTACTCATTTCGCCATTTTGTAACATATTGACATTTTCAAGAGAGAAAGTTGAAAATGTTGTTAATGCTCCAAGAAAACCGGTAATAACAAATGCTTTGGCTTCAGGCTGAATCACTTGCGAAAAGTACATAGCCATAAATCCTATAATAAAACTACCAAGGACATTGACACTAAGTGTTCCTATCGGGAAAAGTACACCGAAAGACTTTTGAACAAAACCAGCTATCAAAAATCTTGATATTGCTCCGAAAAAGCCGCCTGCTCCTATATATAGCAATATATTAAAACTCATCGCAACCTCTACTAATTATTAAATTTCTTATGTTTGTATTTGATAACTTCAGTATCGCTTATGGTAGTTAAGCCCTCTTTTATCATATCATCTATCTTATCTACAAAGCCGATGATTTTCTCTTCATCGTCAATTATCTCTATAACGATAGGTAATTCTTGAGCTAAAGCCCAAATATTGAAACTTCTAACCTCGCTATGAGCTCCGATACCAGCAACTCCTTTAAACACAGTAGCCCCGGCAAGCCCATACTCTTTTACCTTTTTCAGTATCTCTTCCCAAAGTGGTTTGCCCTCATATTTATCTTGGTTATCTATATATATCCTTACTATCTTCTTTTTACCGAGATACCTCTTCATGACAACTCCTTGTCTAAAACATTTTGCATATCATTTCTTAATTTCTTATACCAATCACTATCTTTTGAAGGCTCAATTGGATCAAGATAAACAAGTTTTACTTTTGAAAAATTTGCAAGAAAATTCTTAGAATCAAATACATCAATAGTTCCTATAAATACCGCAGGTTGAATTTTTAGATCCAATTTTTCAGCGACTATCTTTGCTCCAGCTTTAAATTTTAAAAGCTTTGTACCATCTCCTCTTGTTCCCTCTGGAAATATAGCCAACACTCTACCTTTCGAAAGTCTATCTTTGGCATCTTTCATAAGTTGTATAAGGGATTTTCTATCCTCTCTATCTATGCTTATCATTTCCGGATAGTCAAGTATGTGACCAAAAAAAGGCATATCTCCTATCTCTTTTTTAGCCACCCATGCCAAGTCGGCAGGATATATAGCCTCCATTATTACGATATCCGCTACACTTTGATGATTTAAAAGAAGCATTTTTGCGGTTGTATCCGGCTCTCCTGCAACCTCAAGTCTAACTCTTAAAAGTATAAGTTGTAGTTTTGCCCAAATATATCTAATTTTTTTATGATGTTTTCTAAAAAAATACATCAAAATTACAACAAATGATATGGTAAAAAAGAAATTTATAGAAAAATATAGTGCTATAAGCCTCTGAGTAAATTTTGGTTTTTTCACTTATTCTCCTCGTATAATAAATTTATCAAACTTCTACATCTAAAAAGAGTAGAGATTTGATATTATTTTTAGTTTTTGATAAAGTTATATTGTTTATCAAATACTAAAACAACTTACAGTTAAAGAGTTGAA
>JAMOOV010000080.1 GCA_027065125.1 Campylobacterales bacterium
TGACCATGTGCTTTCAACCGGCAAAAATGTCAATATATTGGTGCTTGATACACAAGTGTATTCCAATACCGGCGGACAGCAGTCAAAAGCGACTATGACCGGAGCGGTTGCCAAGTTTGCAGCGGGTGGAAAAGCTGCGATGCCGAAAGATTTGGCAATGATGGCGATAGCTTACGAAAATGTCTATGTAGCAAGAGTTGCAATGGGAGCAAACAGTAAGCAAACAGTCAAAGCTTTTATGGAGGCTGAGAGATATGACGGAGTTTCGCTTATCATAGCCTACTCTCAATGTGTTGCTCATGGATACGATATGAGATACGGCATGGATCATCAAAAATTGGCGGTTGATTGCGGATTGTGGCCGATATTTAGATATAACCCAGATCTTTTAAAAGAGGGTAAAAATCCTATGATTTTAGACTACAAAGGTCCTAAAATACCGGTAAAAGACTTTATGTACAGCGAAACGAGATTTAAAATGGCCGAGAAGATAAATGCCAATGAGGCGGAGAAATTTTTAAATACTGCCGATTATCATGCAAAGCAGATGTTTAAAAAGTATCAAGCTATCGCTGAAACCGATTTTATAAAGAGTGTTTGATTGGAAGGAGGGGTTTTTACCTCTCCTTCTTTTAGTTTCCTGACTTTCTAATAGAGAGGAAATATATCAAATATCAATTTCAACAGCT
Source organism: Campylobacterales bacterium (assembly GCA_027065125.1). Classification (GTDB taxonomy): domain Bacteria; phylum Campylobacterota; class Campylobacteria; order Campylobacterales; family JALSKU01; genus JALSKU01. The sequence goes on from JAMOOV010000080.1 coordinate 690, forward strand.
ACAATAAATGCAATAACGGATAAGATTATAACCAAAGTTAAAGAGTGGTAGGCAAGACCTTTAGAGAATATGTATCTTTTTATTTTTATGGATGCTATTTATTACAAAATCAAAGATAATGAAAAATATATAAATAAAGCGGTATATACAATATTAGGAATAAATTTACAAGGCAAAAAAGAGATTTTAGGATTATATCTCAGTGAAAGCGAAGGTGTCAACCGCCATCCAAAAATGTACCAAACCGCCGTCCAAAAATGTACCACTTGGTAACATCTGTTACACCTATAATAACTCCTATAAAATTCCAGCCTTTCTTTTTTTGTTTAAGTCTGTAACTCTCTCCTTGAATATTGATGATATGACTATGATGAATAAGTCTATCAAGAATAGCTGTCGTTAATGCCTCATCATTTTATGTGTCGATTCAAGAGGCTCTAACATACATAGTTTTAAAAATATTAGATATTTCAATACATCCCATGTGTCGGTTCAAGTGCAACAAGAGTAAATCTTATTAAGCAAGTAGGAAGATTTCAATACATCCCATGTGTCGATTCAAGGCTACCGTTTGGGATGATTTTGTTTCATCTTTGTAATTTCAATACATCTCATGTGTCGATTCAAGCTTATTTATAGAATTATTAAAATCATTTCAATACATCTCATGTGTCGGTTCAAGCGGCTTATGATGATGCTCCATTTATACTTATGTATAATTTCAATACATCTCATGTGTCGGTTCAAGGATAACATTGTAGGAAACCTCAAAACCTTGCTTTAATTTCAATACATCTCATATGTCGGTTCAAGTAGTGAAATTTCTCCCCATGTTCTTCTGCCGCTTGATTTCAATACATCTCATGTGTCGGTTCAAGAGTTCCGAGTAGGTGCGAGGATAATGCGGAGCTAATTTCAATACATCTCATGTGTCGGTTCAAGGGTGTGGCTGTTTCAGGACAGACTTATGGTGGTATATTTCAATACATCTCATGTGTCGGTTCAAGGTATCTGCTAAAAAACGATATAAAAAGGTGCGAGAGATTTCAATACATCTCATGTGTCGGTTCAAGCCGTTTGACAGTATAAATTTACTCTCTTTAACCAAATTTCAATACATCTCATGTGTCGGTTCAAGTAATGCAGGTTATCAAGCTTGTGTATATAGTTCTTAATTTCAATACATCTCATGTGTCGGTTCAAGAATATCAAAAACAAGATATAAGAAAGGGTTATAAAATTTCAATACATCTCATGTGTCGGTTCAAGTGCAATAGCAAAGCGATTGTCATCAACTTTTATCAAATTTCAATACATCTCATGTGTCGGTTCAAGTTTATAACTCTGTCAATTCTTTTTTAACTAATGCATTTCAATACATCTCATGTGTCGGTTCAAGAGTAAATTTTGTTTTGCTTCAAGACTATTACCTTTATTTCAATACATCTCATGTGTCGGTTCAAGTCTACTGAGATTACTGCAAGAAGCCGACAACCCGATATTTCAATACATCTCATGTGTCGGTTCAAGTAAGATAAAAACTTCATCTTTAAAAGTGCTATGTCGTATTTTAGCATATTTTAGACTGTTTTTCCAATGAAATTTATTTTTTGACATTGATAAGTTAAAGTACTTGTAAAATACCCAGATAAAGGCATAATCATATAGTTTTGTTTGATTTAGGTTGGAAAACTATATGATCATGCTTTCATTCGGATTTGCATTGTTGCCGATATTTTCCTCCTCAAATACAGCTTTGCTTTGCAGTTTTATAATGGAAACAAAGTCCAACTCTTTATCTATTACTTTTTTTATCTCGTCTTTAAATTTTATCATTTTTGAGGGTGTTATATTGCCTCTAAATATAGATTTTTGATGGTGTAAAAAGTATTTTTTGCATATTTTAAACACTTTTGTAACCCTTCTTTTTCCGACTTTACTCTCTTTGTCGGCAATGTCATACATAACTATGGCATAATTATAGTTGAAGTTTTTGCTCACATCTTCTCCTTTAAGCTAAAGGGCTTGAACTCTTTATCTTCAAGTATGCTTTTTATCAGTTTGTAACCCTCAAGTTTGAGACAATGTCCGTATGTGGTTTTTCTTTTTAGTTTCGGATGCAAAAATGTTTCGGAAATTCTATCCTCAAAAGCCTCTATAAATATCTTTTTACCCTCATCATTTAAGAGTGCAAAGTTTAGTTTTTTGTCAAAATGTTTTGGCACTCGAAGTTTTTTTCTATTGACTAAGTCAAAAATAGTTCTAAATACCAATATGGGCTTAAATACTTCACAAAGATCTAAACTAAGGCTAAATCTCCCTTCTCTCGGGCTATGTAAAAAACTGATGGATTGGTTTAGATGAGTTTGATATATGGCCGATAGTGTTTTTGTGTAGAGTAGGGTGTTGCCAAAAGAGATGAGTGCATTTATGGGATTGTCGGGTGGTCTTTTTACCCTCTTGTTCATTAAAAAATCTTTATCTAAAAAGTGCTTGAAACTATCGTAAAATCTACTCCATATCTGTCCCTCTATAAAAAGTATCTGTTTTATATTAAGCTCTTTTTGCAAAGTTTTCTTGACATCATTTTTAAGCCAATCCAATAGAGGTTTTAACTCTTTTTTGTCGTGTCTGTAGTAGTGATATAGTACTTCATGTATGTTATTTGCTATGCCTTGAACTATGGATTTGGCTATTTTTATGCGGTTTTCTATGTGGTAGTAGCTCTGCTTTATCGTTAGGTCGCCGCTTATGAAACTCTTTTTGGGATAAAAAGTTCCGCTATATCCCCCATGATAGTTAAAAAGATGTATAACTATTCCCGCCTTAGATATAAAGTCCAAAAATTTGGTGTTGAAACTCACTTCATTTAGACAATACAATTCTCTTATATTTTCAATAGGCAGATATATAGTGCCTTTTTTATTTTTAAAAGCTATAGAGTTGTCTTTTCTTTTTAATTCGCCCATAGAAAAAATATATCTTGTCTTCATTTTATTTATCTATAAAAAACAGTATTCATAATATGCACATTTTTTGCATTTGTTGTGATATATCGGCTCGGGAGGTTTTTTCTTCGAGAGTAGTTTGTTGATTTGATTCAATATTTGTGCCACCTCTTTTTTTATCTCATCATTAAGCTCTATGATATAGCTCTTTTTGTCTCTTTTTTTCTTTTCAAAAACCTCAAGCTTTCCTTTCTTGGTTATCCCTTTTTGCTCCAATATATAAAGATAGTAGATGAGTTGCCACTTTGCGGCTTCTATGTCGCTATCGCTTTTTTTAACCTCTATAACATAATCTTTTGTTATTTTATCGACTTTGATACCCTCGAAACTTATCTCTTGCACCTTGTCCTCTCTTATTTTATGTAAAACCTTTCCTATGCGAACATCTTCGGAGTTATCTTCAAGGTTTATGCGGTTGGCATGGAGCCAACACTGGGTTTTGCAGTGAAAATAATAGTTTATGATGGTTCCGGTGATATTTATATAAAATTTTTGCATAGATTTTGGACTATTTTTTTATACTCTTGTTCTTTTAAAGAGGCTATCTTTTTTCCGATTCTTACCTTGGAGATAGCTCTTACATGGTTTATCAATACATCCGAATCCTCTCTTTTTTTGATCCTCATTCTAAAAGGCTCCATATCATCAAGCAAAGAGGTGGAAAGAGGCATAACTATGACGGTATCAAGTATCTTGTTTTCATCATCATTGGAGATGATAACGGCAAGTCGTATCTTGTCTATCTCGTATCCTTTTTTTGGATTGAGATTTATCGTCACTATATCTCCTCTTTTACAATCCATCATCAACTCCAACCTCTAAAAACTCAATATCTTGATGTTTTTTAAGTCGTTGTAATTTTTTCAATTTTTCCTCTTTTTCTATCTTTTTTATGGTGTCAGCTATATATCTTTCATACTTTTTGGATATAAACACACCCAAACTTTTACCTGCTCTTTTATCCACTATCTCAGCCAACTCCATACTTTTTAGTAATGATGGTTTGTTCTGTATCTCAGTTATCCCATATTTTACCATTTTTAATCCTTATAGATTGATTTATTAGGATTATAGCTTTTAGATAAACATACCAACATTTTTTCCTTGAAACACCTTAGTATCAAGACCATTCGTATAAGTATATATAATTACTTCATCAAATTTACCATCTCTTTTAATATACTCAGGTCTTATCACCCAATATCCATACTCTTCTTTACAATATGGCTGTAAATTTTCTATGCCACTTCCTTGATATTTTGCCAATGAGAAAGTATATTTTGATATTTTAGAAGCTATTTTTTTTATCTCAATCTGTTTTTTAGTAAAATCCAACTCTTGATCTTGAATCAACTCTTTATACTTTTTCCAAGTTTTGATAGCATCTTCACACCATGGTACATAGAATGAAACAGATTTCATATCTATCAGTTTAATATGTGTTGCTTTAAATCTAAGATTTTTGATATGATCAATATAGCTATTTAGATTTTCCATAAAATTAATACTATTTTGTTCTTTAATTTTTCCTATCACTTCTTCGTAATACTTATCAAAATTTTTTGTTTGCAAAACATCTTCAGAAACATTCACTTTAAGTCTTTTGTCTCCCTTGTAAACAACTTTAGCTTTTGGTTTTTCCATCTCAAATAAAAAAAGTTTATTACCAGATTTTTTACTATTTCTGTTGATCCTTCCTGCCAACTGTTCATCACTATCGATCAACGACTTCTCTTTAAATCCAATATCCATATCAATATCCACCCCTGCCTCTACAACTTGTGTCGTTACCAAAAGGACATTTTTATCTTGGTGATTTTTTAAATAATTTATAATCTCTCTTCGTCTTGGCTCTAGTATTGTTCCGCTAAGTATAAAAATTTCATCAAAAAAACCTTTATTTTTTTTCACTGCTTCCTGAAAAAACTCATCTGCACCTTTTTTAGTAATAAACTCGATAATAGTTCTCACATTCCTAATTTGTTTTTGATAAAACTTACTCTCTTTCAGGGCTCTGCTATATATATCTTTTGCTTCTTTGATTTTGATAGTTTTAGTGTCTACTGTAACCCTTCTTGCAAAATTTGGATTTTGAAAATAGCATAGCCTATTGCTTACTAAAAATACAAACTCACTATCTATAATTTCACCTATTTTTGGTAATGTAGCACTCATTACAATAAATTTGATATTAAATTTTTTAGCAAAGCCATCAAGTAAATAGACTATTTTTGACCAAAAATCAGGATTATAAGTCTGTATCTCATCTATAATCACTATAGAGTTGGCAAGTCTATGAAAAATATAGCTATCATCTTTGCTAACACCTGTCAAGATGTCAAAAAATTTTACATGGCTTAGCAAAGTTATAGGATAGTTCATAAATTGATTGTCTAAAAAATTTATTTTTTCGTTTCCATAAACTCCATCTTTTTTTATTTCGTTTTTATCGTTATATTTTGCTTTAGAATGGAGTTGTACTATTTGACTGTCATCAAGATTTAAAACTGTTTTTACAGAGTCATAGGTTTGAGTTATGAGAGTAGTAAAAGGAAATACATAAAAAATTTTGTTTATACTTTTATCTCTTTGTAAAATCTCAACAGCACTCATCACTGAAAGATTAGTTTTACCTGCTCCTGTTGGAGCTTCTATATAAAAGAGATTTTTATCTATATTAGCTAAAAGATTTGTCCTAACTTCTACAAAAAGTTTATTTCTTAGATGATTTAGATTGTTGTTTGATTTTTGCCAAAGTTCGCAAAATGTCTTAAAATCATCATTTGACTTATCTTTAAGAGCTTGGTTAAAAGTAAGTTGTTTGCCTTTATCGTCATATTTGTCGATGTAAGACTCATTAAAAACTTTATCTCTAAATTCATCATCTATCAATCCAAAATCTTTATAAACCAACTTTCCGGTATTTCCATAGTTCATGAATTGTGCTGTAGCATAGTAATCGGATATAATTAGTAAAGAGAACAGGGATTTTGAGAGCAAGAAATAGTTTTCATTTTTTGAGAAAGTTACATTTTGCAAATGATTAAGCAAAACTTTATGATTTTTTTCATCTATCTTTAAATTTAATTTTGAAATATAGCTATAAAGATTATGACATATTTTTAATCCTTCATTACCATTTAAAAAATTTTTCCAAGATGCTGATAAACTCGTATGGTGCCTCCAAATGGCTAATGAAAAATATATTGATATGCTTATAAGTTCTATTTTCTTTTTTATATCTTGATAATTTGAATCAATATACTCAAAACAGCTAAGCAAATATAAATAACTGCTTAAAATTGAGTGTTTTGAAGAGATACCATTCTCTACCTTATTAAATATCTTATTGCTCATCTTTTCGATTTGAAAATTTTCATTAATTTTGCCAATATCATGCCAATAAATAGCCTTTATGAAAAAAAGCTTTATAGTATTTTGCATATTTGGAGTTTGAACAGATAAGCAAATTAGCTTATTAATACTCCCCTCCAAGCTATTGTCATCTATTAATTTCAAAGCGTATTCTAACACTAAACTGGAATGGGCTACCAAGTTCTCTTTTTCCAAACCATCTTTTGATAAATGTGCTAGATAGTTTTCTTTATTTTGCAATAAAGCCGAAAAATCAAAAAATTTTTCTTCTTGTATCTTTGAAAATGTCAATATAGACATACCACTTTCTCATCTATAGAAAAAAGATTAAGACTGTTTATAAATTCGCTATTTTTTCCCATTTTTGCATTTGTATAAACAAAATTTTCATATTGGTATTGATTTAATTCATCTAAAGCTATAGGTAGTCTCTCAAAATAGTAAAAGTAACTCTCGTTCATAGAACTATCAAAAGGATCTCTTAAAGCTTCATCTGTCTTTATTGCTTGATCGCTAATATTTGGGAAAAGAGAGAAAATAGCAAATTCGTCTGCTGGAATAAAGGTTTTAATATTATCATAATGCTTAACATTATCAATATCCAATTTAAATTCATTTTTACCCATATATGGGATATATGCATATTGAACTATCTTTTCATCAATAAATTCGTTAAGCTTTTTATGGTTCTCTTTTGATAAATCTAATCCAATATAAATTTTATATTTTGGTTCTATCAGTGTTTGTTCTACGATATTGAGTGTTCCGCCATCTTTATTTGCATAACCTACGGTATTGTTGTATTTAATAAGTCTCTTTTGAAATACACCCTTGTTTCCATATGGCTTTATTCCTATTAATAAATCTTTTAATTTTTCATAAAACTCTGGATAGTCTTTATTATTTTGTTGAGAATATCCCCTAAGACCAATAATAGCTCCTAAAATCCCTAAAAGAGTAGGTTTTGGAATGATATTAAATGTAAAATAGACATTATTAACGTCAGGCTTTTTAAACATTCCAAAATCACTACTTATATCAAAAGAGATGATTTTATCTACTTTTGACATTTTTCTATTTCCTTATTTGATATGATAGACTTGATACAAACATTTGGAATATCAAAAATTTCATTATCATAATCAAGTTTTGTAGTATCAATATATATTTCTACCTTATAAATACTATCTTGCACATCATCTAAAAGCTTTTTGATTTCTGATAAATCCAGTTTTCTTTTGAAGCTTTCTTCTTGATCTTCCACTTTGATAAGTGTTGTAAATGACGGCAACTGTATCTTCTCATTTTCATTTAGCGTAATAAACATTGAAAATTCATTTTCTACCCCAACCTTTGAAGCACTATCAAGATAACTTACTCCTTTATTGATAGCCTCTTTAAATTTATTAATATCATCAGTAGTCAAATATCCTTGATTATCAATCAACTTAATCAACTCTTCACTATTTTTAGGATTTATAGTAAAGTTATGCAAATAATGCCCCTCTTCTAAAACCGTTTGATTTCCTATGGTTGTCTGTTGGCTACCATCCGATTTTTCATTGGAGTTTCTAAATGGACTTGTAATATCTTCTGTAAAAATATTATTTTCTGGATAGATATTGATACCATGTGTGATTTGAACATTGCCATGTATGGATATATTGCCCTCTTTACTTGCAAAAGTTGCACCAAAAAGTCTTATATCTAAAGCTTTAAATAAATTTTGTAAAATTGGTACTCTTTTTATATCATCCGGCTTTTGACCTATTATGATAAAACTATTTTTATTGCCAATCGTTTTTTTTAATAAATAATTATTTTTAATATTACTTACAATCTCATATCCATCATTTTCAGCAATAAACTTATCAACTTCCTCCTTTATTTTAAGAAAATACTTATCATCTTTCTCTTTTGATGTCTTTTTTATTTCTTTCAATATTGGATATTCTCCAAAAAGTTCGATATAAGTTTCATCAATATCAAGTGGTTGCATATTCTCTTTTTTATATCGTGAGGTATAAAAAACATTATTATTGTTATCCAACTTAAAATAGTTTCTAATAGCATACTTCAAGGCTTTATCAGTTGCATAAACCACACCATTTGGCAAAGTTCTAGGACTGCCTGTAAAATCTGCATTATAATTTGCAACTGTTGCCTTAACCAAAACTGCACCGAATACTCTATTGTTAAATCTATTTTCCGTCACTATCTTCTCCATTTTTATTTTCTCCTAATTGTTCGTTTTCTTTTGCTTTTTTTATAATATTCTCAACAATAATATTATCTGAAAAATACCCTGCCATTATAAGAGGTATTAAACTTTTAATTGTTTTTTTATCAAGCTTATAAACCATCACTTCACTAACTAATTTATCAAACCATCCATGCTCATTATAGAACTTAAAAGCATGGGAATATTTTTGAATTTGCTGAGAGATTATCAACTTAAAATCATCCATTTTATTTTTCGATATAAAAATATCAAGTAATGAGTGTGTTTTTGAAGCCGATTCATTTTTACTCAAAATAAACCAAATCAACTGTCCACTTGCATAAGCAAATTCGTCGTCATTTTCCAAATGAACCTCATTGTTATCAAGCAGTTTCTGCATCTTTTCTCTTAGCTGTATAATTTTTGTCACCAAATCTTCTCCTTTGTGAAAGTTTTTGTACAGTGAAATATAAAGAGATAATTTCTCTTTAATCCGATAAGTATCCGTTTTAATTCTTTCTTTTGTATAATCATCCCAACTTTGGCACCGTTTTATTTGTTCTCTAATAATAGGAATACAAATATCATCAAACATATAACCGTTTATCGTTTCTCTTTTTGACTTATAAATATAATCATATATTGCTTTATTATATTGATAAAATTTAGTTGCTACCATTGAAGGCAGTTCTTCTCCTCTTGAAACATTTATCTTTTCACTAAAGTAGTTATTTTGTAGTAAGTATGTATTTTCTTGTTCATTTTTATTAATTGTATAAAAAAACTGAGCAAAAAACCTCCATTCTAAATCAAATACAGTACTTATTGCACCTGTATAAAAATTATTAAAATCAAAAATATTGGCTATTTCAAAATTTTTTAATTTATATTCAAAACCATCAACATAATCCACATCATAAAATTTTAATCCATCTTTGGTATTAGCCCAAAAAATCAGATAAAAGTTTAATTCATTAATATCATCATTATTTGCTGACATTTTTTCATAAACTTTTTCTATCATCATTTTATAGCTAATAGGTTCATTAATGTCTTTTAATAAATCAAAATAAATTCTGTTTCCCTCATTATCAATAGCATCTTTATTTGATATAAAAATTGGTAATGGATTGGGAAATATAGATTTTTCATATTTTCCTGCTTTTATTTTTAATTTTAATATATCTTCAAACAATGACAATAATTGTACAACCCTACCTGCATATAAGGCCGTGTATCCACCATATATTTTATCTCTTGTTAAATGCAAGTAAAAAGGTTTTTTATCAGCAAAAGTATTTAAAAATTCTGATGTACCAAGTTGATTTTCAGTAAGTGTTATAGGACAAAGATATTTTTTTGATGTTGTATATCTTTCTTTGTCTTCAAATAATCCTTTTTTATTAAATGACATTTCCGGAGAATACTCATTATAAAACCTTTTAATATATTGTAAATCAAAATCAAAATAAATTTTTATATAATCATTATTCTTTAGTTTTTTTAAATTCTCTTTATCTAATTTTTTTATAAAATAACATGTTGCAATTTTATTTTTTATAATCTGTTCTATAGAATTTAAATGGTTTAAAATTTCATTATCAATTGTCAATGATTTTATTTTGTCAAAATATCCTGTGATAAATATTCTTTCTTTAATTTCAAGTAGTCTTTGCAAAATACTAATTAGATTTTTCTGTTTATCTTGTGTATAATATCTAAAAAACAAAGCATAAGGTGAAGCAGAATGAATCTGGTTTTTTCCTTTTGTAGGAGAATTATCAAAGTTTTTATTGCTATCTAAATAATTACAATAATACTCTCTCTTCTTCAAATCATATTTTCTAGCAAAAGCTAAAAACTCATCATTTCCATCATTATAAGCAAACTCTTTTATTTCAAATGTATCTTTATCTATAACAATATGTAATCCTTTAGCTAAATTTCGATTTTCTAAAATAACATCTCGAAATTTACCACCTTCTAAATCCATAAACTCCACTATCTCTTTTATCATCTAAACACCCCCTGCATCGCTTTGTTGGCTTTAGCCACACAAAACCCTCCCCCAAAACTGTTCTTCTCCCCCAGTCCACACCCAAGAGCCAAAAATGCCAACTTTTGGCTTATCTCGTCTTCGTTTGGGACTATGCGAAATTTGTTTCCGAAAAATCTTATGGTTTTACCATTTTTGGTTAGTCGTATGGTTTGTGGTTTTTGGTTTTTTAGCTCCAAAAGTTGTATGAAATTTTGAGTTGGATTTAGGTTTTTACCGTAAAAGCTTTGGTACTTTTTTTCAAGGTTGTCGTGCAGGAGTCTTTGGAGTTTTAGTATATCTCCGTCTTTATCCATCGTCCAAAAAATCCCTTCGGCAGTGGTGGCGATAACCGGTGTAGCGGAGTATAGCTCATTTATAAAAAACCGTTTTATCGTTTTTTTGCTTGTTTGTATCACTTGCAGATTGGGATTGTTGATATTTTCTCTTAAGTTGTTGAAGAGTTTATCGGCGATATTTTCATCTATGGTTCTTATGGTAAAAGTATAAGTAGAGCCTTTTTTGTAGAGTTTATCTTTTTCTACAGGGAGTAATCCGCCGAAAACATAGTATTTAAATCCTCTGCTTTCGTGTATGGTTTTAAGTGAGGTATCTTTTACCATACAAAAGTTTATAAATCTTGCTATCTTCTCAAAACTCTCCAGAAAGTCTATATCTCTTTTTAAGTATGCCGTGCATGTCAGTTCAAAATATCTCATCTTTTCTCCTCTATTGTTTTCTTTTTTTTATAAAAACAGCCGCATCTATCTTTAAATTTTTCTTATCGACTCTTTGAACCAAAG
>JAMOOV010000081.1 GCA_027065125.1 Campylobacterales bacterium
GCAGTCACAAAATGGAATATTAAATGTTCTTAAATTTCAATGGGGAGAATTATCATCTCCTATTGGTTACAAAGGGATTGATGAGCTTCAAAAAGAGAATAACAGTACAATCTCTTTAGCAGAAAATCACTTTAGAAAAGCGTGTGCAAGTTGTCACATAAATCAAAAAGAAGAAGTTTTTGATGACCAACGTTATGCTAGAGGTGGAGGATGTGTTGATTGTCATAGAGTTAGTAAAGGATTTAAAGACGGGGAAAAATATATTCATGCAAAATTGACAACAAAGATACCATCAAAAAACTGCTTAAAGTGTCATAATCGTTCAAATCGTATAGGTCTTTCATATTTTGGTCAATTTGAGAGTGAAGGGTACGGTACTCCTTATAAAAAAGGTGAATTTACACACAGATTAGATGGAGGACGTTTTTTTTATGAACTCCCAGCTGATATACATCATACAAAAGCAGGGCTTGATTGTATAGATTGTCATACTGAAAAAGGTGTTATGGGAGATGGTAAAAAGCATCATCACATGGAAGAAGCAGAAGATATAAAGTGTAAAGATTGTCATAAGGCAGAGTTTAAAAAGGCTAATTCTTTAGCAGTAACCTTGAGTGATTTGAATGAAAATATGCCTGAGCCAAATTTGATAGCTTTTACAAAAAGGAAAAATTCTCCTATTTATAATCTACAAAAAAATAAAGATAGTGAAAAGTTTTATCGTAAAAGAGATGGAAAATCATTTGAGATGACAAAGATGAGTGATAAACCATATCATACGCAAGATATACATAAAAGATTAGATTGTAGTAGTTGTCATAGCTCTTGGATGCCTAGCTGTTATGGTTGTCATGAAGTTTATTTTGAAAATGGAAAACAGTTTGATTGGGTGGATAAAAAAATGACAAAAGGTTCTTGGCAAGAGTTTAGAAGTTTTTTAAGATTTGAAAAACCATCTTTAGGCATAGGGTACAATAAAAAGATAATGCCATTTGCTCCTGGTTGTCAAGTTATAGGAACTCTTTTTAAAGATAAAAAAATAGAGCAATTTCACTCCATGGCGATGGCTGGATGGGATCCACATACTACTCAAAAAGAGGTAAGAGGGTGTGTAGATTGTCACTTTAGTCCTGAAGCTCTTGGTCTTGGTAGAGGCAATTTAGATATCAAAGATAAAAACATAACTTTTGAGCCTTTTTATAACTCTTTAAAAAGTGGTATGCCTTTTAGTTATCCTATAGATGGTTTTGTTTCGGCTGAAGGAAAACAGTTTCAATCTACTTCAAGAAAAGAGGCTAGAAGTTTTAATAAAAATGAGTTAACAAAGATAGTGGAAGCTTATAAATGTATACTTTGTCATGATAAATATGAAGATAAAATATATATAGATTTTGAAAAATCAAAAAATCTTTTCAGTAAAGGAATGACTAAATGTTTAGACTGATGATACTTTTTGTGGTATTGCTTAACTTTGTGTATGCTCAAGAGTGTGCAGAGTGCCATAAGAAAGAGAGTCAAAAGTGTCAAAAATCTATACATTATACTTTAAAAAATGCTATCAATATGACCAGAGTTGCTTGGGGAGTTAAAGATAGTAATGTAACTTTACAGACTATACCACAGCCAAAAACAGTGATAAAAAAACCAGCTGATTTAGTAGATGATTTTTTAAGAAGAAAGTGTTTGAAATGCCATCTTGGTGTTAAAAATAGTGGTGAGAAAGGAATGAAAAGAAAAAAAGGTTGTTTAGCTTGCCACACAAAACATAATAAAAAAGGAAAATGCCAATCTAAAAAAATATCTATGAACAAGTGTTTGAGTTGTCATAATAAAGAGTTTATTGGAACTGATTATAAAGGTCTTTTTCCAAAAGATTATCACCACTCTTTTCGTGCTCCTTTACAAAAAAATGGAAAATATCCATCTCAAAAATATGGTATAGACTATCATTTTTTAAATCAAGATATACATTATAAAAAAGGTATGAGTTGTGTTGATTGTCATAACAATAAAGATGGTAAAAACTGGGAAAAAGGTGCTTCATGTAAAGAGTGTCACAAAAACTTAAGCGGTAAAAATCATAAAGGATACCATGAGAGTATCTCTTGTTCTGCTTGTCATAGTTCTTGGAATATGAGCAGTTATGAACTTTCTGTTTTTAGAGATGATACAGCTGATTATGATAAATGGAAAAAACTAAAGTTACAAGAAGATGGGTATTTGACAAAATTTTTGACTAAAGCTCTTAAAAGTAAAAGGAAGATAAAACCAGTTATGCCTGATTGGGTGGATATGAAACTAAAAAAAGGTAT
>JAMOOV010000082.1 GCA_027065125.1 Campylobacterales bacterium
AAACAAAGTTTTAGTGACGAACACGAAAAAAGTCCGGGTACCTTGAAGTAAATCGTAGTGAGCAAAGCGAGGTAGATTTACGGTTCGTTCAATGGAATTGAACAGTAGTTTAACGAAGTTAAACACAATAAAGATAGTAACTTCGCAAAAAGAAACATTTAGCCGAAGTAATTATATCGTTAGACATACCAAAGAATAAATATATCATAGATATATAAAAACAAAGTTTTAGTGACGAACACGAAAAAAGTCCGGGTACCTTGTTTATAATTTATGGCAAAAAGGGATAAAAATGAAAATTTTTTTTAAAAAATTTTTATATATTATTTTGATGATGTTTATCATCTCTTTGATATCTTTTTTAGCTATTCATATCGCACCTAACTCTTTTTTTGCAAGTGGAGAGTTAAATCCAAATATAACAAAAGAGTCCATTGAACATTTAAAGAAGATTTATGGTCTTGATAAGCCTCTTGTGGTGCAGTATCTTTCATGGATTTGGGCAATACTGCATTTTGATTTTGGTGTATCTTTTGCCAGCGGAAAGATGGTCAAGGATGAGATACTTGGCCGAATAGGCATAACTTTGCTGATGAATTTCATATCTATGATATTTGTCTTTATGCTTTCTATCTATTTTGGTATAAAGTCGGCTTTAAAACAGGGTAGTTATCTTGATAAATCAGTAAGACAATTTGCTCTTGTTAGTTATGCTATGCCTTCATTTTATCTTGCTCTCTTATTGATTTCATTGTTTTCTGTATATTTAAAGTGGTTACCTATATCAGGACTTCACAGTATAGAGCCAAAAAGCGGTATTTGGTGGTATCTTGATTTTGCTTGGCATTTGGTGTTGCCTATATTTATCATGGTTTTTGGGGGAGTTGGAACTCTTAGTATGTATGTTAGGAGTTTGAGTCTTGATATACTAAAAAGTGATTATATATTTTTTGCCAAAAGTAGAGGCATAGATGAGAAGGTGATATTTAAAAGATTTATTATACCAAATCTCTACCCTCCTATCGTGACAATATTAGGTCTTTCGATACCCGGCATGATAGGTGGAAGTGTTATCTTGGAATCTATTTTTTCTATCAACGGGATGGGGCTTTTATTTTTTCAAAGTGCTATGAGCAGGGATTATCCCGTTATCATGGGGATACTCATCATATCTACATTTTTAACTCTTTTTGGTAATGTAGTAGCAGATTTGATGCTTTTAAAGCTCAATCCCCACTTTGCTAGGGCAAAGGGCTAAGAGTAGTCTTGTAGTTTTTTTATGCCTTTTTTCCACAAATTTTGCAGTCGGGATTTTTTTGAAAGTTTACTTTGTCAAAATCCATAGTCGTTGCATCAAATATCAAAAGCTTATTTGTCAAAAGTTCTCCATAGTCTATAAGGTATTTGATAGCTTCGGTTGCTTGGATAGTGCCAAGCATTCCCGCTATCGAGCCAAGCACTCCTGTAACGGATGCTGAAGGAACACTTCCTTCGGGAGGGGGTGAGTTAAATACACAAGCATAACAAGCACTTTGATGTGGGATGATAGTCATAGTTTGACCGTTAAACTTCTGTATTCCGCCATGAGAAAAAGGTTTGTTCGCTTTTACACAGCACTTGTTTATCAAAAATTTTGATTTGAAATTATCAGTACCGTCAATGATAAAATCATACTCTTGTATGATTTTTATCATATTTGTTTCATCAAGAAAAGTGTCGTATGTGATGACATTTATATCGGGATTTAAAGTATTTATGCTTTTTTTAGCAGATACTACTTTGGATACTCCTATCTCATCGGTAGAGTGGATTATCTGTCTTTGTAAGTTAGATATATCCACCTCATCACCATCTGCTATACCTATGGTGCCAACTCCTGCGGCTGCAAGATAAAGAGCAACAGGACTTCCAAGACCTCCTGCTCCTATGATAAGCACTTTCGAATTTAAAAGTTTTAATTGTCCTTCTAAACCAAAATGTTTAAGAGATATGTGTCTTGCATATCTCTTTGCTTCGATATCCGATAACACCTCTTTTTTCATAGTTACTCGTTAAAGAGTGATTTGAGAGCATTTGCATCCATAGTTTTTTCTCTATTTTCATTGTTTTGCTCGGATGCTCCGCCTACTCTTTCGACAAGCTCTATCTCATAGCCTGTCAGCATAGAAGCCAATCTTATGTTTATACCACTTTTACCTATGGCTTTTGATTTTTGGTCGGCAGGCAGGGTTACTATGGCTTTTTTACCCTCTATTTTAACTGCGGATACTATTGCAGGGCTTAGAGCTTTTGTT
>JAMOOV010000083.1 GCA_027065125.1 Campylobacterales bacterium
AAATATTAGTAAAGGCTTCTTTATATAAAAACAATCATCTTATGGCAACACTTTTTATATTTTTCTATAACATAGCTATTCCTGCTCTTGGATATATTTTTACGCTTTGGCTTGCTTGGTACCTTACCCATGTAAAATATGAGCAAAAAGTAATTTCAACAAATATTTTAGACCTTGATGCGTTTAAAAATACCTTTATGAAAATAGAACGGACATTTGGTGAGGGCTCTATGATCAACCTCTTAAATAATGACTATGTTCCTAAAGCAAAAAAACTTCGAGCTCTTGCCGCACTTGCTGCAACGCCATCACCTGCTAGCTTAGCCATTATCAAACAAACTCTCTCAAGTAATGATGATGAGATTCGTCTCTATGGATATTCTATTCTCAATAATTTAGAAAAAAAAATTAACTCAAAAATCAATGAAAATCTTCAATTTATTCAGGAAAAAGCTTGTACCAAAAAGAGTCAAGAGGAGCAGATGCAACTTGCAAATGCCGCCATGAGCCTTGCCTTTTCATATTGGGAACTTGTCTATATGGAACTTTCACATGAAAGCTTGAAAAATAATTTTCTCAATTCCTCTATCGACTATATTAAAACAGCAAAAGGGTTTTTTATTGAGTATATTGAAAAACTCTCAAGTGAGTTAGAAATTTTAAAAAAAGATCCTCTACAAAAAAAACAGCTTCAATCTGTCGAAGAAAAGCTGCAAGAAGCTTATGAAAAATTATCTCATCTTTATACCCTTATGGGGCGAATATTTTTATGTAGGAAAATGTATGAACAGGCACAAGCAGAGTTTACTGTTGCAAAAGAGTTGCTTCCAGAAGACGCAACAGCCACAATTCCTTATCTTGCAGAAGTTTATTTTAATATTAAAAAGTATGCTATTACAAAATCTGCACTCAATCAATATAACTCATTACGATTTAATGCTAAACTTTATCCTGTTATAAAACAGTGGGAGAATCAAAGTGCCTAAATTTCCAAAAAGTGACTCAGTAGATATTATGCTCTTTTCTGAAGGCACCTACCCTTATGTCAAAGGAGGCGTGTCTAGTTGGATATTACAACTTATGAAGGGGCTTCCAGAGTTTAGTTTTGGAGTCTGTTTTGTAGGTGCAACGCCCTATATTGATGGTCAGCCGATGCAAATCAGTTATGAATTTCCACCAAATCTTAAACACTTAGAGGTACACTATCTTTTTAATGATGATTCAGACAAAGACAAGCCTAAAAGAAGAGAAGGTGATTCAAAAGCATTTGAATCAGTGCGTGAGCTCTATCAATCTTTTCAACAAAACAAAGGAACTCTCCCCGAAATATTACAAAATATTGATTTTTACACCAATGAAGTTACATTTGAAGATTTTTTACATTCAAAAAGAGCATGGGACTTTTTAACAGAGACCTACTCTAAAAACTGTCCGGATATTCCATTTATAGATTATTTTTGGACACTGAGAAATATTCACAAACCCATCTGGATATTAGCAAATATTATCAAGAATCTTCCCAAAACTGCTATATATCACTCTCCTTCCACTGGATACGCAGGCTTTTTAGGAGCCCTCTCCTCTTATACCAACAAACGTCCTTTCTTCTTGACAGAACATGGTATTTACACGCGTGAGCGTAAAATAGACATGCTCTCAGCAGACTGGATTGAGTACAAAAAACCAGCCCTCTTACAGGAACCAGAAGATTACAACTACATCAAAAAGATGTGGATTAATTTTTTTGACAAGATAGGGCTTTTTTGTTACTATAGAGCTAATCATATTCTTTCATTATTTAGTGGTGCGCAAAAAATTCAAATAACATTTGGTGCACCACAAGAACATACTCGAATTATTCCAAATGGAGTTGATGTCGATACTCTTATGGCGACGATGAAAGAGCGTCAAGATCCTCCAAGACCAATCATTACACTTATAGGTCGCGTTGTCCCGATCAAAGATATAAAGACATTTATTCGTGCTATGAAGATACTTATAGAAAAAATTCCTGATGCAGAGGGTTGGATTGTTGGAGCTGTTGATGAAGATAGAGAGTATGTTATGGAATGTCAACAGATGGCTTTGGCACTTGAACTTAAAGAGAAAATCCAACAATTTGACGGAAACAAATCCCTGCAAACTATGCAAGAGATAGAACAAGGTCCTGATAAGATTAAATTTTTTGGACACTCTGACATTAAAAAGATTTTACCAAAATCAGCACTACAGACACTCACATCTATCAGTGAAGGTATGCCTCTGGTTATACTTGAGGGTTTTGCTGCAGGTGT
>JAMOOV010000084.1 GCA_027065125.1 Campylobacterales bacterium
CTTTAAACCTGAAACTGATGATATGAGAGAAGCACCAGCAATAGTTATTATCAAAGAACTTATCAAAAAAGGTGCGAAAATCAAAGCTTATGACCCAGAAGCTATGAAAGATAGCAAAGAGTTTTGGTTAAAAGATGTAGAAGTTGAATATGCTGAGAATAAATATGATGTTTTAAATGATGCAGATGCTATGCTTTTAATTACAGAATGGAAAGAGTTTAGAAGCCCAGATTTTGAAGAAATGAAAAAAAGATTAAAAAATCCTATAATTTTTGATGGTAGAAATCAATATAATAAAGATAAAATGAAAAATTTAGGTTTTGAATATGTCCAAATAGGGGTTAAATAAACGATATGGAAATATAAAAAAATTATAACCCAATCAATAATCTACATATCTTATTTTCATTAATTTTATCGGCATTATAGTATAATAACTCTAAAATTTGAAAAAAATGGAGAAATTTATGAAGATACTACTTATCGGTGCGGGCAATATGGGTGGAGCGATGATAAAAGGATTGATAAAGTATGATTTAACAGTCGTAGAGCAATACCCTCCGAAAATCGAAAAGTTAAAAAAACTCTATAAAGATTTAAAAGTGACGGATAAGATACCTTTGCTTGACGGTTATACGGTTATACTTGCCATAAAACCTCAAAGTCTAAACTCTCTTAAAACCGAAGGAGAGGCAAAAGCTCTTATATCTATACTCGCGGGAGTCGGGATAGATAGACTAAAAAAAGCTGTAAAAGCAAAACAGTATGTTAGAGCTATGCCAAATATAGCCGCCCTTAAGCAAAAAGCGGTTATTTCCGTTTGCGGAGACGAAGAGGCAAAAGATGAAGCCATAAAGATACTAAGCGGTATTGGCAAATGTTTTTGGCTTGATAGCGAAAATGAGCTTGATATCGCTACGGGTATAGGTGGCTCAGCTCCTGCTTGGGTGGCTTTGGTAGCCGAAGCTTTAAGCGACGGAGCCGTAAAACTCGGATTAAAAAGAGATATAAGCTATCAATATGTCGCATATTTGCTTGAGGGAGTCGGAGAAATGCTAAAAGATGAACATCCGGCTTTGTTGAAAGATAAAGTAAGCTCTCCCGGGGGAACTACCATAGCGGGACTTGCCAAACTTGAAGAGGGAAAAGTAAGAGATGCTTTCATAAAAGCTATGGAGGCTTGTTATAAAAAAACAAAAGAACTATAAACTTTAGAGCTGTTTTTAAGACTTTTTTGGTATAATTTTTTCTTATTTTATAAGAAAGGAAAATGATGGAAAAAGTTATATGCCATGTATGTTTGAGCGAATCGAACGAAAACGATAACAAAGTGTATCTCAAGGCTATATGCAGAGGCGAAGAGGTGTATGTTTGCACGAGTTGTATCCCGCAAGTTATCCACGGAAGCGGTGAAGTGGTAAAAACAAAAGAGCAGGTAAAAGCTATAATAGGAGAGTAGGGGAACCTCTCTCTACCTTATTTTTTGTAAAAATTTCTTGTTCAATCCAGAACCGATTATCTTGCCACTTTTATCCCTTAGTAAAAACATAGGCGGAGTAGTCCATTTTAGAGTTCTTGATAAAAGTTTATAAAATTTACCGTTTGAGTATAAAAAAACTATCCGATTTGATATATCACTCTTTACTTTTATGATCTTAGGATATTCATCTTGGTCATCAAGCATTGCCAAAACACTCAAATCTCTTTTTTTGATGCCACTTTTTTGAAAACTGTTTTTAAAAGCCTTTAGATTTACATATGAGAAAAGTATTTCGTTTTTATTGATATTTTTATCACTTACCATAAAACCTCTTCTGTTTAACTCCATAAAAAGCGGCTTGCCCTGAAATCTCAAAAATATAAATCTATTATGCTTTTTAGCATAAACCTCTTGAGCGATATTGCTCAATTTTAACTTCACAGCATAGTCCAAGGCACTCATACCGTTTTTATCTTTCAAGCCTCTTTTAGCATATCTCTCAAGCAGTATCTTAACCATAGGTTCGTCTTTATGTTTTACTTCTATTATCAATGGTGTTATACCGTCTTTTTTTGACTGCACATTTACCTCGGCTCCATACTTTATAAGAAATTTGATAAAATATTTATCTTTATTTAGCCTCATAGCAGCTATCAAAGGAGTATCGCCGTTTTTGTCTCTGGCATCTATATCGGCTCCTTTGTCTATCAATAGTTTAGCAACTTCTTGATTGTAGCTACAGTTTGGTAAATTCTTTGT
>JAMOOV010000085.1 GCA_027065125.1 Campylobacterales bacterium
CTTTTTTACATAGCCATCAAGCTGATGCAAATCCCCACCGGTTCTATCTTGTATCCACATCTCAAATCCATCCGTCATACTCATACCAAGTATCGGAGGCGGATTAAAAGCCAACACGAGAGAATCTTTATAGCCATAAAACTGACCCATAAGCTGACCGGCTATTGCCATAGACATCGTATCCGGACTTTTTCTCTCACTCCAAGGTGTAAGTTTTGCAAACATAAAAGAAGCATCACTTTTAAATGCCATAGTCATAAGATCAAGTCCGCTAACTCCGGCAACTTCATCTATAAGCGGGTTTTTTAAAAGTATCTTCTCAACTTCCAAAGTTGTTTTATCAGCTTCATTTAAAGAGGTTCCAGGCATATTGAATTTAAATATCATCAATACACCTTTATCTTCCGTCGGAACAAGTCCGGTTGGAAGCATTTTATTGATCTCAACCGTAGCATAGATGAGAATACCATACAAAACAAGTGAAAAAACTCCTATCTTTATGAAAAGTTTTGCTGTTTTTGTATATTTATCCGTTGTCCAACTAAAAAATTGATTAAATTTTCTAATAGGCCAGATGGGTTTCTCTTCTCTTTTTAGCAAAAGTGCGGCAAGAGCCGGAGTCAAAGTCAAAGCAACAAGTCCGGATATTACCACGGAGATCACAATCGTAAGAGCAAACTGCTTATAAAATTCACCGCTAAATCCTTGAGTAAGGGCTGCCGGAACAAATACGGCACTTAAAACAAGAACGATAGCGATAAGTGGAGAGGTAAGCTCCTTCATAGCATTTATAGTCGCATCTTTGACACTTATGTTTTTATCTTCGCTTAAGTTTCTCTCAACATTTTCAACAACAACGATAGCATCATCCACTACCAGACCGATAGCAAGTACCAAAGCAAAAAGTGATAAAAGATTGATAGAAAATCCAAAGGCATACAAACCAGCAAATGTTCCTATGATGGCAACAGGTATAGCGATAACTGGTATAAGAGTCGCTCTCCAGTTTCCAAGAAAAACATAGATGAGTATGATAACAAGGATGATAGCTTCATAAAGTGTTTTTAAAACTTCATCTATGGAAGCCTTGACAAACGGAGTAGTATCGTAAGGAACTTTATACTCTATATCTTTTGGAAATCTCTGCATCAACTCTTTTACGGTTTTGTTTACCTGCTTTGATACATCAAGAGCATTTGCTCCGGGAGCCAAAAAGATACCCATACCGACCATAGGTTTTAAGTTATATGAACTTTTTACATTATATGTGCTCATCCCGAGTGTTACTTTTGCTACATCTTTGAGTCTTAAAGTGCTACCGTCCGGATTTGATCGTATGATGATATCTTTAAACTCTTTAGCAGTTGTATATCTTCCTTTGGTTTTTATGGTATATCTGTATGTTGTACCGTTTTTTAGAGGTTCAGCACCCAAAGTTCCTGCGGCATATTGGCTGTTTTGCTCTCTAACTATATTGACAACATCCAAAGGGGATAGATGATAAAAACTTAGTTTTTGCGGATCAAACCATATCCTGATAGAGTAATCTCTATCTCCAAAAACCATAACATCACCGACTCCGGGTATCCTTTTGAGATCATCTACCATATTGATCTTTAAATGGTTATGGATATATGCTACACTATGAACACCGCCTTTTGAAGTGAATGTTAAAAATTTTAAAATATCGGGAGATTGTGCTTTGACACTGATACCTTGTCTTCTAACCTCTTCGGGAAGCTTGCTCAAAGCTAACTGTACACGGTTATTGACATCGACTTTTGCTTGGTCTTTATCTTTTCCAATTCTAAAAAACACATTAAGTGTCATCCTGCCGTTTGGCGAGAGGGTTGAACTCATATATATCATATCATCAACACCGTTTATACTCTCTTCAAGCGGTGCGGCTACGGTTTTTGCCAAAGTATCCGCATCAGCTCCGGGATATATAGCAGTTACGACTATCTGAGGAGGAGTGATGCTTGGATACTCTTGTACAGGAAGAAGTTTTATAGAGATTATTCCTGCCATTAAAATAACAAGAGCGATAACGGTTGAAAAAATCGGCCTGTTTATAAAAAATCTTGAAAACATCTATTTTCCTTGTTTGTTTATGGTTTTATCAACAACTATTTCACTACCGGGTTTTATCCTAAAAAAGTTATTTACTATGACTTTATCTCCCGGCTTTATCATCCCTTTGATGATATATTTATCTTTATATTCCATAAAAGA
>JAMOOV010000086.1 GCA_027065125.1 Campylobacterales bacterium
GATAAAAGAGATACTGAAACATCCTCCGTTTTATATCCCAAAGATAAAAAATATTATATTGATTGATGGAGTTAGGATAGATTTTGAAAACGGATGGGGGCTTATAAGAGCTTCTAATACTACTCCCGTTTTGGTTACAAGATTTGAGGCAAAAAGCGAAGAGGATTTAAAACTTTATCAGGATAGTTTAACCAAGCTTATAAAAGAGGCAAAGGATAGTTTATGAAAATAGTTTTAAAATCTCCTCTTGATATGCACTTGCATTTAAGAGATGCTGATATGTTGAAAAATGTGGCAAAGTATAGCTCAAGCTGTTTTGCAGGTGCGATTATAATGCCGAACCTTGTTCCGCCGATAACGACGATAGATGATGTGAAGGCTTATAAAAATAGGATAAAAGAGGCTACGAAAGGGGATATTTTTGAGCCGTATATGACACTCTTTTTTAAAGATAGTTACGATTATGATTTTCTTAAAGAGGCTAAAAATTTTGTAAAGGCTATAAAGCTTTATCCGACGGGTATAACTACCAACTCCGAAGGAGGAGTTAGTAATTTTGACATAGACAATCTAAGAGGCACACTTGAAGCTATGAGTGAGCTTGAAATACCTCTATCAGTACATGGAGAAACCGATGGCTTTATACTTGAAAGAGAGCAAGAATTTGGAAAATTTTATGAAAAACTTGCCAAAGCTTTTCCGAAGTTGAAGATAATAATGGAGCATATCAGTGATAGACATAGTGTAGAACTTTTAAAAGAGTATGAAAATTTATATGCCACTATAACTCTACACCATCTTTTGATAACTTTAGATGATGTGATAGGAGGCTCACTGAAGCCTCATCTATTTTGCAAACCTATAGCTAAAAGATATGAAGATAGAGAGGCTTTGCAAGAGATAGCTTTAAGCGGATATAAAAAGATTATGTTCGGTAGCGACTCTGCTCCTCATCTAAAAGAGAAAAAAGAGTCTTTTGAGGGTGCAGCAGGGATATTTAGTACCCCGATACTAATACCCGCTCTTTGTGAACTTTTTGATAAAAATGGAAAATTGGAAAATCTGCAAAGATTTATCAGCGATAATGCAAAAGAGATATACGATATAGAGCCGTTAGAAAAAGAGATAATAGTAGAAAAAAATGAGTTTTTAGTACCTAAAATATGTGACGGAGTTGTACCGATGCTTGCAGGGGAAAAGCTTTTATGGAGGTGTCAAGGTGAAAGCCAATAGGACAAGAGGAAGAATTCTTGTACTTGAAGATAATGAATTATTGCTTGAAACTATGGAGGATTTTTTAGAGAATGTTGGTTTTGAAGTTAATCTTGCAAAAGATGGCGAAGAGGCTTTGAAAATGAGTTACGATAACAATTACTCTTTATATTTATTGGATATTAAAGTTCCTCTTGTAAATGGGATAGAATTTTTAAAGGAACTTAGAGAGCATGGGGATAATACTCCTGCTATTTTTATAACTTCTTCTACTGATAAAGAGACTATAGCAAAAGGATATGATGCAGGTTGTGATGAATATATTAAAAAACCTTTTGATTTAGATGAGCTTTATATGAGGATAAAAGCTGTTTTGAAAAGGGTTGAGCCGGAAGATATTATCAAAATAGGCCATGCATATACCTATAATATAAAAAGAAAAAGATTGCTTAAAAATGATAAAGAGATAAAAATAAACTTGAAAGATTTGCAACTTTTGGAGTTACTATTGAAAAATAGAAATCAAATCGTAACTAAAGAGATGATAAAAGATAAGCTTTGGCATGATGGGGATACTGCAAATAGCGGATCCTTGAGAGTGTATATCAATAATTTAAAAAAGATATTTGGAAAAGATTCTATCGAAAATATCAGAGGTCTTGGATATAGGTTTGTCGGCTGATGGAAAAAGAGGATAAGTGGGTTCTTGCCAAAATATCTCTATTTTTCTCCATTTGGATGTTTGTGATTTTTTTTATCATTTACAATATTGTAGATAAATTTTATTTAAGCGAATATCTTTTCTATCTGATAGCATTTATAACATTTTTACTCTCTCTTTTTGGAGGATATATGCTTGGGCTTATTTTTTTAAATCCTGTTTTTGAAACAAACAGGTTTCTTGATAGACTTTTAAAAGATACACTTCACGAATTAAATATACCGGTTGCGACCATCAAAGCTAATGCTCAAATGATAAAATTAAATCCGCAAAATCCCAAAAATATAAAGAGGATAG
>JAMOOV010000087.1 GCA_027065125.1 Campylobacterales bacterium
GAGTATAGAGGAGTATAAGCCTTGGATAGAGGCGGCTTTGGAGTATGACTTTGTTTTGTTAAATGATGAGTGTTATAGCGAGATATATTTTGACAATCCTCCGCCTTCACTGCTTGAAGCCTCTTTGGAGGTCGGAAATGGTGATTTTAAAAATGTTTTAGTGATAAACTCCATATCCAAAAGAAGCTCCGCTCCCGGACTTAGGAGCGGTTTTATAGCCGGTGATAGTGCGATACTAAAAGAGTATGCAAAATATAGAACATATACCGGATGTGCAGTTTCTCTGCCTTTACAGTATGCGGCAGCGAAAGCTTGGGAAGATGATGAGCATGTAGAGATAAATAGGCAAAAATATAGGAAAAATTTTCAAATAGCAAAAGATTTTTTGGGTATAGAGCCTCCCGAAGCGACATTTTACATTTGGCTGGAGGTGGATAACGATATAGAGTTTACAAAAAAGCTCTATAAAGAGAAAAATCTAAAAGTCATCCCTGGAACTTTTCTCTCAAGAGATTCTCAAGGTAAAAATAGTGTAAGAATAGCCTTTGTACATGAAGAGAAGAAAACCAAAGAGGCAATGCAAAGATTGAGAGATTATTTACTCTTGACAAAGTAGTGGAGAAAGGGATATAATTATTTGCATAAAAAGATAATATTTGATATAGTATATGAATAATAGAAATGTGTGATATGAAAAAATTAATTTTACTATTTTATATAGTTGGATTACTCTTTGCATCACAAAATACTCATTTACCCCCTTCGGTTAAGAGTGTGGAGTGGCTTAAGCAACATCTTAATGATGAAAATATTGTCATAATAGATGTGCGGAACGAAAAAGCATATAACAAGGGGCATATAAAAAATGCTATAAATATGCCGGTCATGAAAGACTTTTTTACACCAAAAACTCTAAAAATGCCAAAATTATCCTTTTTGCAAAAACTTTTTTCTAATGCAGGAATAGATAGAGATACAAATGTTGTTGTGTATGACAACGGTCAATTTTGCTGGGCAGCAAGGGCATATTGGGTTTTAAAGGTTTTAGGACATAAGCATGTTTGGCTTTTGGAGTATGGCTATGGAAAATATATAAAAAACCATTTTCCTATAAGCACGAAAAAACCTAAACCGAAACATAAAAATTTTGTTTTACAGATTAACAATAATATGATAGCTACTAAATTGGATGTTTTGATATCGATTGGTAAAAAACCCATCTTAGACGGCAGAACAAAAGATATGTATATGGGTAAAACATCAATAGCAAAAAGATATGGTCATATTCCGACTGCACAACTTTTTAGCGGTTCTAACAATTATCAAATAACCGATAAAGGAAACAGGATAAAAAGTTTAAATGAGCTAAAAGATATATATGCGAAACTTCCCAAAGATAAGGAAATTATCATATATTGTCAAGATGGTGCCGATGCGGCATTGGACTATATGTTTATGACGGAGTTGGGCTATAGAGTCAAGGTGTATGACAGCTCTTGGCTTGAGTGGGCGAACGATGAACACACTCCTATAGAAAATCCGTCGGCTAAAACTCAAAAAGAAAAGTAGCTTATGAAAACATATAGTGGCTCAATAGAAAAGAAGTTGCAATATATCATCATTCTTGTAACTTTTATCGCCGTTTTATGTGGATATTTTGTTTTTGTGGGCTGGTATGTCGAGCAACAAAAAGAGAGAAATATTGAGCTTTCTCGTGCCATAAGTAAAATAATTAGCCAAGATGTAGCTAAATTTCTATATTTTGATAATGTTTTAGCCGCGACCGATATTGCAAAAAGTTTAAAATCTTTTTCAAACTTGCAAAGTGTTATACTCTATAAAAAAGATAAAAGTAAATTTTTTCAATATTTTAAAGATGATCAAGCTAAAAAAATAGAAAAATTTGATGCAAAAATGTGTCCGAGTGTAAAAAGTGAGAAAAACAAGTTATATATCTGCTCTAAAATTAAGTATCAAGATAGATTTGTAGCTTATGCTACTTATGATTTTTCCATAGAGTCATTGGGCGATATTTTGCTTGATGATTTACCTTTTTTGCTATCGGCACTTATTTTTATCAATCTGATAGCTTATATCCTTGCAAAATATTATGCAAAAGATTTTACAAATCCTATCTTAAAGCTCGTTAAATTTTTAGAGAATATAAAAGATGAAAACTTTTTATCAAGAAGAGTTTTTAC
>JAMOOV010000088.1 GCA_027065125.1 Campylobacterales bacterium
TGAACACTTACAAGGTGTACATCAAGGTGATATTCTCTCCCCTCTGTTATCAAATATTTATCTTAATGAGATGGATCAGTTCTTACAACAACAAAACATAGCTTTTGTACGCTATGCTGATGATTTTGTGATGCTTTTTCAAAAGAAAAATGATGCTTTTACGAGTTTGAAAATTTTAAAAAAGTTTTTAAAAACTTTATATCTCTCTTTGGAAAAAGAGAAAACAGCAGTAGTGCACATTAGTGATGGTTTTGAGTTTTTAGGTATCTCTTTTGTTGGAAGAAATCGTTTTATTGAACAGCAACGTATAGAAAAAAGTGTAGAAAAATTACATAATATTGCATCTTCAAATGCCGGTTTTGTAAGGTATGTAGAAGATGTAAATCTCTATTTGAGATCTGTAAAAAACTACTATCTAAAAATTATTCAAAAACATACACAGCAGTATATGTTACTGCAAGATGCACTTGTTGCAAGTGTTGCTCATAAAGTTTACCTCAGTAAAAAAAATAAAACCATCAAAACAAAAAAAGTCTTTCGTAATCTTGTATCCAGTATCTATTTTGAAATACTTTTTGATGAGAAAGAGGCAGATGCTGCAAGAGAGATGGCAATAGCTAGAGGATATGAAACATATTTGGCAAACAAATCATATAAGGCCTCAAAAAGTGTGATAAATAAGAAAAAAAACAAATATGCTCAAAAATTTGCAAATGAATCGACACTGCACATAAGCACTCCTGGTCTTATGTTGGGTGTCTCAAAAAACAAGTTTGTTCTTAAAGAGTATGGTCGTGTCAAAAAGCGTTATCAGCTCAATAAGGTGCAACGCATCATACTAGAGGGCAAAGGCTTTACATTGAGTAGTGACGTGATAAAAAAGTGTGTAGAAAATAAAATAGGTATAGATTTTATAGATACAAAGGCACTGCCTTATGCTACTTTGACAACTTACAATGCAGCAGTATCTCAAAATATTGTGAAACAATCTATGCTTTTAAATACACCAAAACAGTTGATGTTAGCAAAAGCATTTATTTTAGGAAAAGCAAAAAATCAGATAAACTATCTTAAATATATGAATAAATACCATCATCTTTTAGACAAACAGATCAATGGTATGGAGCAAAATTTTATTAAAATAAAAACAGCACAAAGTGTAGATGTTTTAATGGGAATAGAGGGAAGTTTATCTGCGAGCTACTGGGATGGGGTTCGTCTGGTGTTAGATACTCCTTTTGAAAAACGCATTACACAGGGTGCAAGAGACAGGGTGAACTCTTCACTAAACTATGCGTATGCTATTTTATATGGAGAGGTTCAGCGTGCTCTTATTCAGGCAGGATTAAGTTTAAATATCTCTTTTTTACACGCTCTTGATGGAAATAAACCAACCTTGACTTTTGATATGATAGAGGAGTTTAGAGTTTTTGTAGTTGATAGAGTTGTTGTCTCTATGCTCAATAAAGATGAACCTATCAAACTTGGCAATGATGGTCTTTTGACAAAGTCAAGCAGACAGCTTTTAGCACGAAACATTAAAGAAAAATTGGGCTCTTATACAATGTGGAAAAAAGAGTCTCGTAAAATTCAAAACATCATACAGACTCAGGCATTTCATTTAGCATCATTTGTTGAAGGCAATGAAAAAAAATATAAGCCTTTTATAGGAAAATTTTAATGAAGTATATAGTGACGTATGATATCAGTAATGACAAGCGAAGAACGAAACTCTCTACACTTTTAGAGAAGTATGGTCTTAGAGTAAATTACTCTGTCTATGAGTGCGAACTCAATCAAACAAAATTTGACAAACTGCTTTATGAGATAGAACTCAAAAAACTCATAAATAAAAAGTATGACTCATTGCGTTTTTACTACATACATGAAAAGGCAATGAGTCGTTCTTTTGAGTTTGCAAACAGGGCTGATCCTTTTGAATATGAGGAGATGTTTGTTTAAAAATGTATGAAATACGCTTGCGAACTTTTTTGAGCCTGTTTTAGGGGTTTTGTATCTAAAGTGGGTTGAAAAAAGTTTGCAAATAGATATTTTTTCAAAAAGATTAGAAGAGATTTGCGAACTTTTAGTTTTGTTTCAGTTATAAAGTCCCTAAAATAGGCTCTTTAAAAGCTTAATAAAAACTAAAAAAAAGAAAATCTCATTTTTTGAAAAAAGTGAAAAATGATTTGCGA
>JAMOOV010000089.1 GCA_027065125.1 Campylobacterales bacterium
ACAAAAGTGATACAAACTTTATGCTTACAAAAAGTAAAAAAGCAAAAAAAATTTTTAATCATCTATTGAAACATAAAATATTAACACGAGATTGTGCAAGTTTTGATTTTTTAGGTAATAATCATCTTAGATTTGGCGTTAAAAACACTAACAAACATAACAAATTAAAACTAACATTAAACCTCAAGGTATAGCATATAAAGATATTAGCTACTCACAGATGTTAAAAATGTCTATTGTCTGGGAAGGTGCATTCCTTTTTGATAAAAATCTTTGCCACATATCTGCATACAATGTGGCGTTTGGAGTTGCAATTGTAGCAATAAATTAAAGTTTTTTTATTTTATTCCGATATAATTGGGAAGTGAATTTAATCTTCAAAGGAAAAAAAATGAAAAAAAGTGGTTTTACTCTTATAGAGCTAATCTTCGTTATCGTAATCATAGGTGTTTTGGCAGCAGTTGCTGTTCCAAAATTTAAAAACTTAAAGCAAAGTGCAGAAGCGAATAACATTGTAAAGGTTACAACTGACATGGCACAATCAGCAGCTGAAGCAGCAGTAAACCAAAGAGACTTGGAGGACAATGCCTCTTATAGTTTAAAAGACTTAGTAAATCTAAATGGAAAAAACTGGAGTTGGAGCGATGACAACACAAGTCAATATCAAGGTCCAAATGATAATGGAGTTGTTGCAAAAATTGAAATGACTGATAGTTCTACTGTTACATATGGGATTGACTGTACACAACTTGCAGATACTGCAACAAAAGACAAATGTCTTAAATTAGATGACAGTAACAGTACAACTGCAAATACTATAACATTCTAACAAATAGCATAAAGAGGAGGGATGACCTCTTCTTTACAAAAGGTCATTAATTTGAAAAAAGCATTTACACTTATAGAGCTAATTTTTGTTATCGTAATTATTGGTGTTTTATCAGCAGTTGCTATACCAAAATTTAGTCACCTCTCTTCGAATGCCAAAATCTCTTCAGAGATGGCTACTGCGGCAACTGTGCAATCTGCTCTTGATAATATTCATGCAGACTGGATAACAGCTGAAGGAACATTTAGTTGGGGAAATGGTAACAGTATTGACTGTTCAAATGGTAGTGATTCGTTGTTTGACTGCGACAAAGGGTATCCTAAAAACTTGGGAGATTGTGACAACAATAAGGCTTTTTCCTACCTTCTTAAAAACCCTGCAACTGTTGATGCAAAGTGGAGCTGTACAAGCAACAGCGACTACCATGGTCCTGCATCAAGTTCTAACAGTGGTGTTGCTCAAAACTCTGATGATAAAGCTGATAGTAATGATCATTGGGAATATGATGACACAAACGGAACTTTTATACTCAAAGAGGGCTAGTTTAACCCTCTTTATCTATAGATTTGACATCCTGTTTATAATCCATAAGGCAAATCCAAGTATCAATGTACTAAAAATCGCTATGACAATACTTCCTGATTCTATATCCATTTTTTACCCTTTTTCAATTTGCCATATCAACCATATTCCACATTGGTAAGAAAATTCCAAGTGCAAGCATAAGCACAAATCCCGCAATGGCACCAAGCAATATTGGTTCTATTAGTGTAGCAATATTATCTACAATATAGCTAAATCTGTCTTTGTAAATTTTAACAACCTTTTGTAACATTTTTTCTAAACCACCACCGGTTTCTCCTGCTTTTATCATCTCTACAACCATGTTTTCAAAAAGTTCTGTCTCCTCAAAACCCTGATTTAAACTTTTTCCCTCTTCGATTGCACTACCTATTTTATCAACTTTTTTCTTTATATAAATGTTATCAATAATTCCAGAGGCGATATGTAAAGCTTCAAGCATCGGAATACCTGCTTTCACAAGTACACTAAAAACATAAACAAAACGACTAATCATAGCAAAAAATGTTGCTTTTCCTATAATATAAATTTTCAATATCAATTTATCTAAAAACATATGCACATTTACATTTTTTTTATACATATATGAGATTGTAAATGCCAACAATAAAGCACCACCAAGTATATAAGGACCATACACACGCAAAGCATACTCTAACCACAATAAAAATCTTGTCGGAAGAGGAAGCTCCATTTTTGTACTTTCAAATATAGCTTTAAATTGAGGAATAACAAAAATAGTAACAACACTAAAAGCAATTCCCATTGCCATAACTATCACAAGAGGGTAGCGAGTTGCTTTTTTAAATTTTTTTCGGTTATCTAAAATATCTTGAAGGATGTTTGTTAGGTGACTTAATGATTCTGCAATTTGCCCAGTCTCTTCACCAAGCTGAATCATGGCGACAGTTAAACTGCCCAGTTGTTTTTGAAAGGGAAGAACTGCAGCATAAAAACCTTTTCCACTCTCTATATCGTTAAGAACTTTTTCAAATATTGTTTTGAGAGCTTTATCTCCCTGATGCTTTGTGACTTCGCTTAGAGTATAGTTAAGAGGAAGTCCAGCATCAAGCATAATAGCCATTTGATCTAAAATTGCTATTAATTTTTCCTGATCAACTTTTTTTTTACCTACTGGATCATTGTATTTTGCTAAAAGGTCTTGAAAGGATTGTTCTAAAGGTTTTGAAACTTCTTGAATTTTAACAAGAATTCCTATTTTCATTTCGAAAAAACTTTCCATTGCTTCTATTTTATTTTGAGCTTCCATAGTAATTGAGGAACGCTTTTTACCAAGTTTATACTCAATTTTAAAATATTTCACACTAATGTTCCTTGGTTACGCGTAAGACTTCTGTAATAGTCGTTATCCCTTTACGCACTTTGTTTATTCCATCATAGATCATTGGTTTGTATTTTCCCTCATTTTGAGCATACTCTGCCAAAGCAATTTTATTTGCATTTTGAGATATAAGCTTTGCAATCTCTTCATCAAGGACAAAAACTTCCGAAATCATAGTTCGACTGAAATATCCAGTAAAATCACATTTTGAGCATCCTTTGCCTTCATATACAACGGTATCAGCACTTATATATTTTTCAACTTTGGGAAGTTGGGACTTTTGTATTTTTACCTCATGCTTACAGTAAGGACATATTTTTCTTACAAGACGCTGTCCTACAACCCCAATAAGCGAGTCTGCAATCAAATAAGGCTTTAATCCCATTTGCACCATTCTAGGTATTGCTCCTGGAGCATCATTTGTATGCAGTGTCGAAAGAACTAAGTGTCCTGTTAGGGCGGCCTGTGATGCGGCATCTAATGTTTCACTATCACGAATTTCTCCAATGAGTATAATATCTGGATCTTGTCGCAAAAAAGATTTAATTGCCCGTGAAAAAGTTAATCCTGTTTTTTCATTGACCTGAATTTGTTGCACAAGAGGCAATCTATACTCTACAGGATCTTCAGCAGTCATAACTTTGTTTGAGATACTTTTTATCTCATTAAGTGCTGCATAAAGAGTGGTTGTCTTACCTGAACCTGTTGGTCCTGTAATAAGTAAAATACCGTGAGGGGAGCTGATAAGATCATTGAAAACTTCAAGATTTTCATCTTCAAAACCTAAATCTTCGAGTTTTAAAAGCACCTTTTCTCTATCTAAAATTCTCATAACTATTGACTCGCCAAAAATTGTAGGTGTTGTTGAAAGTCTAAAATCATATGCTTTGTTTAAAAGTACCAAAGAAAATCTTCCATCCTGAGGTACTCTTTTTTCAGATATATCAATATTACCTAAAAGTTTAATTCGTGAAGAGATAGCATGATAAATTTCCATATCAAAAATAAAATTTTCAAACAAAATTCCATCTATTCGAGAACGGACAATCATTTTGTTGTTATCTTCTGGCTCTATATGTATATCACTGGCTCTTTTTGTAATTGCATCACCGATAAGAAGACGGATAAGTCGCATAACAGCACTATCTTCCCCCTCTTTTTTTAATCCTTCGGTTTTTAACTCTTTTTTTACTTCATCTATAAGGACTTTTGTTTTTTTAAGCGTTTCAATTCTTTTAAAAATAACATTAATATCATCTTCATAAGCCAATGAAATTTTAATTGGTTTAACAGATATACTTCTTTCTAAATTCTCCAAAGCATCATAATTAAGGGGGTCACTTGTTGCTATATAGATAAAATCTTCATCCTCCTTAAATGGAACAGCATAAGCAGCTTTTAAAAGGTTTAACGGATATTTAATCACGATTTTATCAAGATCTATTGTTTCGCCAAAAAGGTCAACAAAAGTAATCTTGAGTTGGGTTGCAAGCATTTTAAGCAGTTCTTTTTGAGAGATATATCCCTCATCAATAAATATTTCACCTAATTTTTTTGTAAAATTAAGCTCTTTTTGTTTTGCCAATGCGGCCATAAGTTGCTCTTGTGTAATATAGCCTTTTTCAATAAGCAAATCACCAATTCTTATTTTCTTATTTATCATTGCTCATTCTCCCATTGTTTTAATAAATTTTCTACTTCATCCGAATATTCATATTGTAAAAATATACGCAACAGTTGTTTTGCTTGTTTGTTTTGTTTAAGTGCATGGAGAGATTTTGCATAAATAAGCCAAGAATCTGCATCATCTTTATTAAACTGGTTTGCTTTTTTTGCCCAGATTATAGCTTTTTTATATGCTTTGTTTGTATAATAATTACGAGCTATTAAAAGTGCAATATTAAAATTAGGTGTCTGAGAAAAACTCTTTTGTAGCTGTTGTAAGTTTATATTTTGCATTTTTAACATAGGTGTTGATATTTCTTTTCTTACCTTTTTTTTGACATCAGGTTCTTTTTTCGTCTTTACTTCTACTTTTACATATTGTGTGTCAATAAGATAATCTATTTTCTTTCTTTTTGCCAGTTTTATATACATATCAAGCTCTTTTATATTGTTTGTTTCATTACATGTTAGGTATATATATTTACCATATGATGTCAATTTACAATTACGAAATCCTATCTCTTCAAGTGCCTTTTTTCTTTGTTTTACCAGATATGTATTTCCTTTTTCTACAACCAAAAATTGCAAAGAATATTTTTTTAAACTTTTTTTACTTAATTTGTCTGTCTTTATTTTTTTTATTTTTTTTGCAGGAACAATTTTTATTTCTGTTTCTTTTTTTACAACTACCTTTACTTTGTTTTGTGGTATCTTTGGTTTTTCTGTGTTACTACTTTTTATCTCTTTTTTTACTAAAGAAATTGGTGCTTTTTGTTGTGTAACATAAAGAAAAAATCCCACAACTAAAAAAAGGATAACAACGCCTATAGCAAAAAATTTCAAAAATCTTCTAAGCCTATACCGTTTATATCGTTTTACAAGATCATGAAAATTATGCATTAATCAATCCTATCTCTATGGCCGCCATTGTTAAAATACATTTATCAAACGATTTATATCTATCTTCATTGTTTTTTTGTGCATAATCAATAAGTAAAAATGATGTATATAAAAGTTTTTTTAACATACGCATATTACCTTGGGTCAATTTATGTATGTATTTGATATATTTTCCAGTAATTGTATTTGCAAGTAGTGTGGCATCTTTTTTTTCAAGTTCTGTGTATATATATTCTTTACATTCATCCAAAGATATATTTTGAAGCTGTATCACTTTATGTGGTCTTGATGCAAACTGTGGTTCTTTAAGTATCTTTTGTGATTCATGCTTATGCATAGCCAGTAGAAACCAAAAAGCTTTAGAGTCTGCTAAAATTCTAATAATTTCAATCATATCTTTAGAGAGCAACTGTGCCTCATCCAGCACTACGATATAGTTTGAATTTTTATATAAGGAAATTACCTGTTTTATAAGTTCTTCAAGAGAATAGTTATCTACTTCTGAGCCTGTTTTTTTAATCAAAATTTTAACAAAGTCAATTGGTTCTAAAAAAGGGATGTCAAATTTTATAATATCATAAGAAAATTTACCATCTAAATAATTCAAAAAAGCACTTTTACCAACTCCAGGCTCTCCTGTTAAAAAGAGCAACTGTTTTGTATCATTGTCAATAATACTTTCTATCTTATTTTTTATATGTATTACTTCACTGTTTTGATGATAATAGCCAGAAGAAATTCTTTCTTCGAAGCATTGTGCGAGTTCTAAATAATCCATTTTATTTAACCTAATTTGTTGTTATATTTTTATCAAAAGAAGATTTAAAAAAAGAATCTTTTAGATCAATATCTCTTAATGTTGGCATTGCCTTATTCGTAACAACATGTGGTTGAATAATAATGAACATCTCTGTTTTTTGTTTTATTTTCTCTTTATGATTAAAAAGAGAACCAACTATTGGAATATCTCCTAAAATTGGAATTTTAACAGATGTTCCCCCTTTAGAAACACTGACAAGCCCTCCAATAACTATTTTTTCATCATTTTTTATATGCACGATAGAAGTCATCTGCTTTATTTTGGTATCTGGTGGTAATTCACGCGTGGCACCTGTTGAACTATCATCTGCAATTTTACTTACAACAGGGTTGATTTTCATAATAATTTCATTGTTTTTACTTACTTGTGGAATAACATAAAGTGTTACTCCAACAAAAGTTGATCCGACAGAAAAAGTATTTGTTCCTGCTGCAGTTCCTCCTGTTGTTGTAA
This sequence comes from Campylobacterales bacterium, assembly GCA_027065125.1. Lineage (GTDB taxonomy): Bacteria > Campylobacterota > Campylobacteria > Campylobacterales > JALSKU01 > JALSKU01. The sequence goes on from JAMOOV010000089.1 coordinate 6,592, forward strand.
CAGAACCTGTTTGAAATTTGTAAGAGAGCTGTTTTCCCACATTAATAACAGCAGGTTGATTATTCATTGTTACTATCTTAGGATTAGAGAGAACTTTGATGTCTCCATAGGTTTTTAAATATCTTAAAAAATTTGCTGTTGAGAAGTTGTATGCCAAACTGTAAGATGTTCTACTTAACAATGTTGCACCAACGCTACCAGGAATATTGCTTATGCCCCCATTTAAAGATATATTGAGCTGACTCCAGTCAATACCTGTTGAAGAACTGTCATTATATGTCAATTCAACTATTTTTGCTTCAATGGCAACTTGCTTATGCATTTTTGTGAGTAGGATAGAGAGGTATTTCTCTACTTTTGCCAAGTTCTTCTTTGTTGTTGTTATAGTTAAAAGAGAAGCATCTTTATTTATAAACATCCTTACATTCTCTTGTGTGTGAAACAATCTTAAAATATTACTGTGTAAATTATCCCAAAAAGTAAATCTTGATTTTGAACGGATTATAGTATAATCATTAGAAGAAGAACTTCCACTGTCATCATCACTATCATCACTGTTATTCGTACTGTCACTGTCTCCACTAGAATCTGAACTGTCTGAAGATCCTGTACTAATAGACTTACTGTTTTCACTACTCGATTCGCTTAAATAAATATAGTCAATATTAAATGTCTTTGTTTGTAAATATTGCACAGCAATAACATTTTTTGTGTGGTCATACTTATAAAATAGATTTGCTTCATCAAATAAAAAATCTAAAAATTGTCTAAAAGTATAACTATTTATATTTACATAGTCGAGTTTTTTATGTAACATTTTTTTTGACACATCATCATTAAATACGATAGAAAGTTTACATGTAGCACTCAACTCTTTTAGAACAGAAGCCACCTCTATACCATTTTTTTGTTTATATGCACTTAGGGAGAAGAGTTGATTTTCGCAACTTGTCGCACCAAACAGATAGTAGTGAGCAAATAGTAACAAAAATATTATTTTCATTTTTTCTCTCTTTTTTGTTGTTTTATAATTAGTTGATGTTGTTTTTGTTGCAATCTTAACACTTTTATAATTTTATGATTTTGAATAACAACAAATTCTTTATTGATTTTTTTTATTTTATATGCTCCAATATTATCACCAATAGTATAAAATTTACCATCTATAAAGGCTTTATTATTGAAAATTGCATTTAAAATTAAAGATTTTTTTTCTGCTTTTTTTTCTATTGAAGTATGAAGTATTTTTTGGCTTTTATAAAAAGGATCATAATGCACAAAAGGAAGTGCATTTGCATGTAAAAGAATAAAAGATACAAACAATAATAAGCTTTTTCTCATCGTTCTACTCCATAAAATTTTACTTCAAAAGACAAAAGAGGCATATTGGTATCTTGTAATACAATATGCAAATTTTCAACTTTCATAAGCATTGCACTTTTTTCTATACTTCGCAAAAAAGAGAGTTCATTTAAAAACCGTCCACTTGCATTGACATCAATTACCTTTTTTAGTTTCAGATTACCCACATAAGGCTTATCTTCATCATGCAAAGTAATTGCCTGAATAAGAACATTTTTTTGCAAAGACTCATCTAAAACTTTGTTCAAAAAAAGGCTGATTGACTTTTTAGAAATAAGCAAAAAACTTTTTGAATCCAACTTCTGCTTAAAAAAGTTCAGTTGTTCCCTAGCATTATCTATTTGTGTTTTGTTTTTCACAAGTCCTTTTTTTAGACGAACAATCTTTGCTGAGACCAACCGTAAGGTAGGTTTGTTTAACTCCTTTTTTAAGGAGACAATCTTATTTTGATTTGCATCAAATTCATCAAATGCAGATGAAAAAAATAAAAAATAAAAAACACCTAACAGCACAAAAGGAATAGCAATATATATTCCAATTTTTGTTCTGCTATCTAAACCTTCTATCTCTTCAAATTTATCTCTTAACATCTTGTCCAGCTTTATTAATATAAATTTTACTTTTATAAATACCTTTTTCATAAGCTATATCTTGTGTTGTGACATTCTTATAGCCCATGTCTAAAAGATCCTTCATAAAATGGGAAATAGTGCTTCTTCTGTTTGATTTAGAAATAAGCAGAATTTCAAAACTTTTGTCATCTTTTTGAACCATTGAAGATGCACTCAGATGGTATTTTTTCAATACTTTTACAATGTCATTCATCATTTTTTGCCGTTTATAGCTAATCTTACCTATCATAGGGATAACCCTAAGCGTTGTGTCATACACAAAAACTTTATCTTCCAAAGCTTTTTTTTCTGCAAGTAAAACAGCATTTTTCTTTTTTATTTTTTTAAAACGAAGAGATAAAACCTTTATTTTCTTTTTTTGTATCTGAACTTTTGTATTAAGCTGAGTAATTTCCTCTTTTTGTTCATTTAAATAATATGATATAAACAGAGAAATCCCAAGTAAAAGTATAATTACAATAATCATCTCAACGAGATATTTAAACCCTGTATAATGACGAAGATGTTTTTTCCTTGCAAGATGTGTTAAATTTATACACTGAAAATCTGCTCCATTATGAAGTTTAAAAACATAATCAAGTAAAATATTTATCTTCTCTTCATGCTGAATTAATGGTTCGATAATAGGTTCAAAACCGTATTGCGAAAAAAATTCTTCAATGCCTTTGAGTTCTTTTCCATCAAAATCTATATAAACTTTATCTATACCAGTAAGTCCGAAAAGACCTCGTTTATGATTAATTGAATAAACAATTTTTTCTATATCTTTAGAAAAAACATCAATAATTGCATCCAAGATAAGCATCTCTTCTAAATCATAATTATCTCGTTTAAACCCTTTTTCTACAAGATACTCTTTGAGTTTTACAAGTTCTAAACCAGTTCGTTTTGAAATAACACTAAGCGAGTTGATAATTCTATGACCAATATATTTTCCGTTTTGGTATATAGTTCCAAATGCCTCTTCTTCACTGATATAAATATATAAATCATTGGATGTTTTTGATTCTTCTGTCTCATAAAGAGCTTCATATGCTAAAAAACGGGTAAAGGCGAGGTCAACAACTTCTATTTTGTAAGAAAATTTTGTGATATATTGAGTAAAATCATCTAAAGAAAGAGCAAAAACCTCTACAAGAAACTCATCTCCCAAATCATACTTAATAAAATCAATAGCATACTCTTTTTGGACATCAAGACCACCCTCTTTATACATTTTGAGTTCTGTCTGCATACGCAGTTCATCGTCACCGACACTGTTAGAGATTTTAAAAGAAAAAGAGTGAATATATTTTAAGGGGATAGAAAGTGTGGTAAACATATCAGGATGTTTGTTGTCTGTTTCAAAAATAGGTTCTTTTCCATCATAAACAACGCTATGTTCACTCTCAAGAAAAACTACTGCCCCTTCTATTTCTTCAGCCAAAAATCCAGTCCCACCTTACTTTCTTTGTTTTATAGTATAACCGATTATCAATTAATTTATCTTAAATCGCCACTTAAATGATCAATGGTAATGTTTTTTTCCTCGTTATTGTAGTCTAATTGTATGGTTATGTCTTGGGAAAGAAGTGAATCTTGTGTTGTTTTATTGCCGTCCTCTCCATCGTGAAGGCGTCCCAAAACATCAAAACATAAAACAGACTTATCTGGAGTGAGTGTAATTGTGGCATGTGCTTTATAATGTTTATCAATGCTTCCCCCAGCAGTCAACAAATCACTTTTTGCTATACATCCTATGGAATAATCCATAGTTGCAGATGGGATTCTTTTGTCATAATTAAGCCCCTCATAGCGTACTGTGTTGAGTTTAAGTTCTACAAAATCACGATCATTTTGCAAATAGTGTGGCTTAAAATAGTAAAAGCCAACTCCTGTTAAAGTACCTATAATGACAATAACAAAAATCAATTCTATTAATGTATATGCTTTTTTTATCATGGTCTTTGTAAACTCCTTGTTACTATTCTTACAGGAGAGACATAGCTACCTATTTTGGAGTTTGAACTGTTTGTTTGCACCACAATTTCTATGAGTACATAACCGTTTGACTCTTCTGTCTGAATCTCTTGTTTTACACTATCACAGTCTGTTCCTGTTGCATTATCATAGTCATCTCCATATAAATAATACTTTGTAACATTAACATCTGCATCAAATTTGCCATCTGCAGATGTAAGTGTTAAAGTTGTTAAACACTTATCACTTCTGTCTGTGCCTTCAATCTTTAGCAGTGTTGTTTCCAAAACACTCTGAGAAAAGATTTCAGCCTGTTCTTTGATGTAACTATCTGCAAAATGTTTTGCTGAAATAGAGGTGTATTTTAGTGTTAAAACACTTGCACCTGCTAAAATCAAAATAATAAACAAAGCCATTAAAAGGTTAAAACCACTACGCATTAGAACACCACCTTCATTTTGGAAAAATGTATGGGATGTGCGCCACGAATTGATTTGTTAATATCTAAGAGAATGCGAATGGTATAGTCCTCTTCACTAAAATTAAATCCATCTATATTTTGCATTAAAACAGAAACATTTCCATCTTTGTCATCACCTTTTTTATCTGCACAAAAAGTTTTACCTTTCCACGGTCTGTAATTTGAAAAAAGAAAAAGAGTGTTATTTAAATCTCGGTTTTTTAATCCTAAATTAGCGATACAATCAGCAGTTTGATCTATATCAGCACCCCGTGCAACAGCATAGGCACTCTCAACCAGAAAATATTTTTCATAAAGAAATTTTGGTGTAGGATTGTTAATGGAAATATTTTCACCACTAATACTTATGTCAAAAGTATCATTTCTGTCACTTCCGTGCCATCCAAAACTTGAGTTTATATCTCCACTGTCACTTTGCGACCTGTCAAAACTTCCCGCAAAAATACGGGCTATTTTACTCGT
>JAMOOV010000090.1 GCA_027065125.1 Campylobacterales bacterium
TATATAAAAGTATTGGTATCGGAGTGCGATACAGTACAACAGATACGCAACTGCTTAGAGTGGATTCAAACTTACAATCAACAATAGGATATCTTAATATTGAATTCTAAAGAGATCAGATGAAAATTCATATAGATATCGACTGCTTCTTTGTAAGTGCTGCTAGAATAGAAGATCCCTCATTAAAAAATAAAGCTGTGGCTATTGGCGGCAGAAGTGATACGAAAATCTTTAGCAATGATGCAAAAAAACAGTGTGTAGATTTCTCAAACTCCGGTTCATTTGTGCCAACTTTTTATAAACACTACGAAAGAGATGATGATATTAATGCTTTTAAAGAGAGTAATGGAAAGATACGGGGTATATTAACAACCTCAAGTTATGAAGCCCGTGCTTATGGTGTGAAAACAGCTATGAGTATTCGTGAAGCCCTCATGTTGTGTCCCCCTCTTATAATTAAATCTCCAAATATGACGCTCTATCAAAAACTCTCTCGCAAGCTCTTTGAATATTTACAAGCAAAAATACCTTTAGTAGAACAGGCAAGCATTGATGAATTTTATGGAGATGTAAGTGGTTGGATAGAAGAGGAGGCTATTTTTGATTTTATTATAAAGTTAAAAGAGGATATTCAAAAAGATATACTGCTCCCTGTCTCTATAGGAGCAGCACCAACACGCTACATTGCAAAACTTGCAACTACCAGCGCAAAACCATATGGATGCAGAGTTATATCTCAAGATGCTGTTGCTTCTTTTATAGAAGATATTCCTGTGGAAAAATTTGCAGGTATTGGAAAAAGTATGCAAGCAAAACTCTTCTCAAGTCATATTCATACTTTAGGAGAACTCAAACGCTCCAAAGGTAGGGTAGAGTCTTGGGGTCCTTATTCAAAAGAGCTTTATAAAAGAGTATGCGGTTTGAGTGATAAATCTATTGAAACAAACCATACAAGAAAGTCCATAGGTATATCAAGAACATTTGATCCGATATATAACAGAGAAGAGATTTTACGAAGAGTACATATATTGGCAAGACATCTCAGTTACGGTGTTATGAAACTCGATGTTATACCTACTGTTTTTTCTTTGACAATTAGTTATGAAACAAGGCAATCTTCTCATAAAAATATTTCACTTGCCGAAATATTTACACAACAAAAGTTTCATAAACTTTGTACAGATATGTTTAAAGATGCAGATATAAATAGACAGCTTCATATTATTAGACTTTCAATAAACTGCTCAAGTTTTACAAAAGAGAGTAAAAAAGAACTCTCACTTCTTGGTTTTTATGAAGATCAAAAAATGCATAAGCTTACAAAAACAACACAGCAACTTCAAGAAAAATATGGTTTGGATATTTTAAAGTTTGGAAGTGAGATTTCGTAGAGACGGTCAAACACAAAAGTAACAGCAGGTATATGTCACGAAATGCAGTTTACCTCTATGGACGTTGGTAGTGGAACGGCTCTTGTTGGACAAATTAATACCGATTCAGGCCCCCTAATAGGTGTAACTTTTTCAAAAACGAAAAAATTATAGTGAAAACTACATTAAACTTGCCCTGACCAAAAGGAGGAAATACTCTTGGGGTACAAATTAGAGTCCACAAACGAGAAATTAACACCAAGAACAGGTGTTGCAATACTTGGTGAATACCTTAAGGATATGAAGCTAGAAGAACTCTGTAATGAGAATCTTCCAAAAGCTAAACGCAACAATGGATACTCTGCATTTGAGTTTATCTATCCATTAATTCTAATGCTTCATAGTGGTGGAAGATTCCTTGATGACATAAGAGAGATAAAAATAGATAAGGCACTCACAACACTATTGAAAATCAAAAATATTCCAACAGCAAATGCCTTCTCAAAATATCTTCGTAAACATGGAACTGATGGTGAAGATGGAATGAGAAAAATAAACAAGAAATATCTCAAAAAATTTTTAAAAAGTATTTAGAATGAAGAGCTTATTCTTGATATAGATGCAACTTTTATTGAAGCACATAAAAATACAGCGAAGTGGTCATAAAAAGATGCACCTGGATACATATCAGCATACAATGTTTAATTCTTGTATTTAAAAAATTACACATAAGTGGTAAATTGATAATTAATCGTTTTTATATTATAATAATTGAAAATATATAAAAGGATAT
>JAMOOV010000091.1 GCA_027065125.1 Campylobacterales bacterium
TCAGTGATATTTTCCAATATATCAAGTGTTGTAACACCACTATCTCCTGCATCTTTAACGCTAAAAGAGAAAAATTTATTTTCACAATTTGAAAAAGCCGTTGTTGCTAAAAAAACCAATACAAACAGTACAAATCTAATTCTCATATCTATTTTTTCCTTACTTTTAAAATCTCTTTAGTTTTTCTAAATTTCAAAACTATCTCTTTTTTTCTACTTTTTAAAACTACACTGTTTTTTAATATCTTTTTGACTCTGTATCCGTATATTATATCATTTTTAGCTATCCATCTGCCACCAACAAATGCTTTGTTATCCAATATGGTTATCAATTTCAAATCTATTTTTTTGACAGTTTTCTCTTGTTTTATACTATTTGACTTTTTACTATCCATCTGCTTCATCTCTTTTTTAGTAAAAAATGGATTGTATTTCAAAATTTCAACACTCTTTTCACTCTTGTTATCTATGAGTTTTTGTAGCTTCAAAGCCAATTTATCTCCAAACACAAAAGAATAAACAGATAAAAATAAAAATAAAAATCTCATAAACCAATCCCGTACATATCGATAAAAAGCATAAACTTTAACCCTGTTTTGGCAGACTTTAACTCAATCTTTTTAAATTGCAAAAGTGTATTTAAATTGTCTATATATGATATAAAAGCCACAATATCTATATAGTCTCCACTACCGCTCACTTCAAGACTTTTTCTTTTTTTCAATATACCACTATTTTTTTCAAATTGCGTATCTATGCTTTTGATATACTCGATCTTTAAACCTCTTTTTAGAGAGTATTTCAGTATATCATCTATACTTTTTGCCCACTCTTTGTCATCATAAAAGGCATATTTTAACTTGTAGAGTCCAGATATAAGATAATCAATATCCTCTTTTTGTTTTTCTCGTTTACTTTTTAGCTCAAGCAACCCTTTGCTCTTTTTGTTCTTCTGCTTTTTTAACCTTGAAAGCGAGTTCTTTATCAGCTTGGTCTGCAACTCATCAATTCTACTTTGCAAAGCAATCTGCTCCTCTCTCATAGGCATCATGAGTTGCACAAAAAGATAGGCAATCAAACCAAAAACCATAAAATATATGAGATACTTTTGTCTCTTTTCTACATTTTGCAGATATGTTTCTATCTTATTCATGCCCTATCTCAACTTTACTGACATATTTATCCTTATCAAGCTTTATCTCTTTGGTTTTGACATCTGTAAACCCTTCGCTTATCAAAGATTTTAAAAATTTTGCTATCTTATCCCTGTCGGAATAATCTGATACAACCTCTATAACCATTTTGCTTCTACCAATCTGCTCAATACTTCTGGTTTTCAATTTATACTTTGCCAAGAGTCGATTTATATTTGCTAAAAAGCTTATATATCTATTGTCTTTGCCTCTCATCTTCTCTAGTCTGTCTATACTCTCTTTTATATTTTCAAAAACAGTATCTTGTTTTTGAATGTCACTTTTTACCCTCTTTGTCTCTTGAATCTTTTTTTTGATATCTCTTTTATATCTGTTTGCCCTCGTCTCTATACTTTGGTATTTAGTTTCTAGCAAATCTTTTTGATTCTGTAATTTTTGTATATCAATATAAAAATAGGCATATATGCCACAAAGCACAACTAAAAAAGCAGAAAAACACAGAGACAATTTTCCAAATTCTGTTGATAGAAAAGGTGGTGGTTTACTAAAAATTGTTGAGTTTTGAGACTGTGAATTTTGCTTATACTTATCCAAACCGTAAGAGCAGACAACCTTGTCTAAAAAATCTCCATCTTGTTTATCTCTAAAAAGATTAAAGTCAGAGAGTTCAACATCGACAAAACCAAACTCTTTTATGAACTCTCTTAAGCCTTTGATTCTTCCTTGCTTTGTGCTAAAAAAGATTCTATCAATCTTCTCAAAACCAAAAACACTTCTGTTATGCATAGCAACATTGTTTATTTTGGTTAAAATATCAGAAAAACTAGACTCCAGAGCTAAAAAAAGTTCGCCTTCACTTTTTTCATACAGCTCTTGTTTAAGACCTTTGTCTAAAAGTAATTTATTTAGTTTTTCTAAATTTATATCTATGTTTTGAGAGTTTAATTTTTCAACAATCTCTGTTAGATTAATCATAGATTTT
>JAMOOV010000092.1 GCA_027065125.1 Campylobacterales bacterium
TGATTTTAAACATATAGTTGATTTTCAAAAAAGAAGCCAAAAAGAGGTGATAGGCATAGTTTTTTATAGCGGAGAAGACATAGTGAGCTTTAGAAAAGATCTTTTCGCTTTGCCTTTGGGGATTTTACTTTAAATTTCAAGTAAAATATTGCTATAATTTCTAAAGAAATAAGTTTAAAGGAATAGCGATGAATAAGGGTATCTTGATAATCGGAGCGGGTGGAGTCGGAAGAGTTGTTGTACATAAAGCGGTGCAAAACCTTGATACATTTAAGAAGATCACTCTTGCAAGCAGGACATTAAGTAGATGCGAACAGCTAAAAAAAGAGGTAAACGGCAAGATAGATATAGATAGGGTTGATGCCGATAATGTAGAAGAGTTGATAGCTCTCATAGAAAAAGTAAAGCCTTTTATGGTTTTAAATATAGCTTTGCCGTATCAGGACTTAACCGTCATGGAGGCTTGTTTGAGAACGGGTGTTCACTACCTTGATACCGCCAATTACGAACATCCCGATACCGCTAAATTTGAGTACAAAGAGCAGTGGGCTTATGATGAAAGATATAAAAAAGCTGGTATTATGGGACTTCTTGGAAGCGGTTTTGACCCGGGGGTAACAAATGTATTTTGTGCATATCTTCAAAAACACTATTTTGACGAGATAGAGACGATAGACATACTTGACTGCAATGCCGGAGATCACGGATACCCTTTTGCGACAAATTTCAATCCGGAGATAAATCTAAGAGAAGTTAGTGCCAAAGGGAGATACTGGGAAAATGGCGAATGGAAAGAGACTGAGCCTCTTGAGATAAAGATGGTGTGGGATTATCCACAAATCGGCAAAAAAGATAGCTATCTTATGTACCACGAAGAGATGGAGTCTTTAGTAAAACATATAAAAGGATTAAAAAGGATACGATTTTTTATGACATTTGGAGAGAGTTATCTAACCCATATGAGATGCCTTGAAAATGTAGGAATGTTGAGGATAGACGAGATAGAGGTCGATGGTTGCAAAGTGGTGCCTTTGCATGTCTTAAAAGCACTTCTGCCCGATCCTTCCACTCTTGGAGAGAGAACAAAAGGTAAAACCAATATAGGTGTAGTTGCTAAAGGTTTAAAAGATGGCAAAAAGAGAAAAGTTTATATATACAATGTCTGCGATCATCAAGAGGCTTTCAAAGAGACGGGAGCTCAAGCTGTGAGCTATACCACCGGAGTTCCCGCGATGATAGGGGCGAAACTTATGGTAGAAAAGATATGGATGAGAGAGGGTGTTTGGAACATGGAGCAGTTTGATCCCGATCCTTTTATGGAAGAGTTAAACAAACAGGGGCTTCCTTGGGTTATTGAGGAGTTATAAACATGGATAAAGATGAGATTTTGTTATATCTTAGAGAAAATAAAGAGTTTTTTTTAAAAAAATATGGTGTAACAAATATAGGTTTATTCGGTAGTTATGTCAAAGGCATCGAGCATCTTGATAGTGATATTGATATAGCCATACAAATGAAAAAAGAGAAAAAAACACTTAAATATTTTTTTGGATTTAAAAGAGAGCTGGAAAAAAGATTTGGCAAAAAAGTTGATCTGGGTATCGAAGATAGTCTAAAACCTATAGTGAAAAAAAGTATAGAAAAAGAGATAGAGTATGCATAAAAGAGGTTTGGAGTTGTATCTAAATGATATAAAAGAATCTATAGAGGCTATAAAACTTTTTACTTTTGAGTTGGATTTTGAAACTTTTAGAAATGATAGAAAAACATATAGTGCAGTTATAAGAGAATTTGAAATCATCGGCGAGGCTGTAAAAAATTTACCGGATTCTTTATTGTCGCGATATAAAGATGTGCCATGGAGAGATATGGTTGATTTTAGAAATTTATTAATCCACGAATACTTCGGAGTTGATTTTGAGATAGTGTGGAATACTATAAAAATCGATTTGCCTGCCTTAGAGGCGGTTTTAGATAAAATTCTGTGTGAGCAACAAAAAGAGTAAAATGATAAGAAATACTGAAAGTTTAATGCTTAAAATGGATAAAGATGAAAGAGAAAATAAATAGATATGATGTACATCAAATTGGTGTGGTAGTATCGCCGAAAAAATGTGCTATAATA
>JAMOOV010000093.1 GCA_027065125.1 Campylobacterales bacterium
AAAATCTGTGGAAAAATTATGGGAAAACCTTTACAAGCTATAGGTCTTTATCTATATCTTGATAAAAAATAATCTTTCAAATCAATTAGAAGAGGGATTTCCCTCTTCTAAAACTCTATCCATATAAATATTTCGTATTGCTTTAACCTAAAGTTTATTATACAGAACAAGCACTTTTACCGGCATTTTCAGTTCCGGGAACTCCTATAGTAGGTTGAATGGCTTCATTGTCAACTCCGCCCTCTTCATTTATCTTTTCTATCATTTCCCAAAGTTTCTTGGCGGCTTCTTCATATCTTTTTGCAGTTACCGTATCAGGAAATTCTGAAGTTATAGGTTTACCAGCATCCCCACCTTCTCTAATGGCAGGTTCTATCGGTATCTCACCAAGCACAATTGTATCAAACTTTTTAGCAAGAGGCTCTGTTGTGCCTTTGCCAAATATATCATACTCTTTGCCATTTTCAGGACAGATAAATCCACTCATATTTTCAACGATTCCGGCTATCGGTATGTTTAATTTTTTAAACATATCCAAGCTTCTTTCAGTGTCGTCAAGTGCAACTCTTTGAGGAGTAGTAACACAAACACCAGCTGTCACAGGTACACTTTGTGCCAATGTAAGCTGTGCATCTCCGGTTCCCGGTGGCATATCTATAACAAGAACATCCAAATCTCCCCATAAAATATCTTGGAGAAGTTGTTGGATAGCTTTCATAATCATTGCACCCCTCCAGATGAGAGACTGTCCCTCTTCCATCAAGCTTCCCATACTCATAACTTCAACACCAAGAGCCGAGATAGGCTTTACTTTATTTCCTATAATTTCCGGAGCAACTCCTACTATTCCCATCATTCTTGGTATATTTGGTCCATATATGTCGGCATCCAAAAGACCCACTTTTTTACCCTGTTTAGCAAGAGATATAGCAAGATTGACGGTTGTGGTTGACTTGCCTACCCCACCTTTTCCGCTACTTACCATAACAAAGTTTTTGATATGAGGAACAATATTTTTTCCATGAGAACTTGATTCTCTTGGCATCTTGGGTTTTTTTAGATTAAGTTTATAATCTCTTATGCCTATAGAAGCAAGAGCTTCCTCTACTCCACCACTTATCTGATCAGCAACTTCAGGTGCTGAAGAAGTTATCTCAACTTCTATAGATACATTATCTCCATTCACATTAATATTTTTTACAAATCCAAAATCAACTATACTTTTAGTAAAGCCCGGATATGCAACTTTTTTTAATGCATCTTTAATAGTTTCACTACTAATCATGTAACTCCCTTATATTTAAAACTCAAATGAAATCTATCACAAAAAAGATAAAAAAAAGCTTTAAAAGTGTATAATATCGTAACACTTTGTAAAAAAAGGACAAAATTTGCCTGATTTAACTCTTGTTCTACTTGGAGCGGGAAATTCTACAAGATTTAATCAAAAATTTAAGAAACAGTGGATGAGGATAGGAGAAGATCCTTTATGGCTTTTCGTAGCAAAAAGATTACAAACATTTGCTGATTTTAAACAGATCATAGTAGTAGCAAATAAAGAAGAGATAGAGTATATGAAAAATTTTGCCGATTATAAATTTGTACCGGGTGGAAAAGAGAGACAAATATCTCTTCAAAATGCACTTTTGCAGGTTGATAGCAAATATGTACTTGTTACTGATGTGGCAAGAGCTTGTGTTCAAAAAAGAGTCGTAGATGATTTGATAGAAAACAGAACCAAAGCCGATATAATTGTACCGTACATAAAAGTATCGGATACCGTTCACTATAAAAATAGTTTTTTGGATAGAGATAAGTTAAAACTTATACAAACACCTCAATTATCTCAAACAAAAATTCTCAAAAATGCTTTGAATACAACAGAGATATTTACCGACGACAGTACTGCGATACTCAAAAATGGTGGAACAGTTTTTTATGTGGAGGGTGATACATCCGCCACCAAATTGACATATGCAAATGATCTATCCAAGCTTGAATGCTTACAAAAACCTTGTAAAGATATTTTTACCGGTATAGGATATGATGTTCACCCTTTTGAAAATGATAAAGATATGTTTTTATGTGGTGTTAGGATAGATGTTCCATACGGCTTTAAAGCTCATTCCGACGGAGATGTAGCCATCCATGCCATCATAGATGCTCTGCTTGGAAGTATCGGGGCAGGAGATATCGGAGAGCTTTTTCCCGATAGCGATAATAGATATAAAAATATCGATTCAAAGATATTGCTGAAAAAGGTTTGTAATTTTGTTTCAAATGTAGGATGCGATATCGTAAATATAGACATAACCGTTATCGCACAAAAGCCAAAGCTATCTGACTATAAAAAAAGTATGAGAAAAAACATATCAAAACTACTGAATATACCCTATGTAAAAGTAAACATCAAAGCGACGACCACTGAAAAACTTGGATTTGTAGGCAGAGAAGAGGGAGTTGCCGTGGAAGCCATAGCTAATACAAAATATACCGACTGGACATCAAAACAAGAGGATAGCATATGAAATACTCCATAAAAAGAATTTTATTCTTGCCAAGTGCAAGCGGCAAAGCTTTAGTGAGAGGAATTTCTGAGGAGCTTGGCTCCGATGAAAGGAGAAATAAAATATGAAAATTTTAATCATAGAGAATGAGATATATCTTGCACAAAGTATATCTTCAAGATTGACAGAAGTGGGGTATAACTGTAAAATAGTAGCTACCATAAAAGATTCTCTTGAAGAGAAAGATGATTATGAAGTTATTTTGCTATCGACAAATATATCCGGACAAAATTTTTATCCTGCGATTGAAAAATATAAAAAATCTATCATTATTCTTTTGATATCCTACATAAGTAACGATACTGTCTCAAAACCCTTTAAGATGGGTGTTGACGACTATATACTAAAACCTTTTATGATAGAAGAACTTATTAGAAAAATTGACCACCTTTTTGAATATAAAAAATTAAAAAAAGAAAATATATTTTATAAAACATATATGGACAATCTATTTAAAAATAGCTCAATCAAACAAACTTTATCAAAAAAGATAAATTTACCAGTATTGATAAAAAGCACTTATCAAAAATTAACTGATAAACTTGTGTATGAGTTTGCTAAAAGTATCGATAATATGCCTATTTTTATCTCTCTTGATTCATTGGATGCTTTTAATAAGATACAAGAGCAAGAAGCCAATACTTTTATATATCTAATCAATTTTCAAAGTCTCAAAAAGAATGAAAAAACAAAATTATTATCTATGATAGAAAATAGAAAAGTCATAATTTCAACCACGAACTCAAATGAGCAAATTGATATCAAAATCAAAACTATAGCTATCGATAGTTATAATAAAATATATGAAAGCGGAGATATACTTTCTATAGATGATTATGTAAAGTATATTGTATTGAGTTTTCAAAATAGTTTCACAGATACTGAACTTAGTAAAAAACTCGGAATTTCAAGAAAAAGTTTATGGGAAAAGAGAAAAAAATATGGAATCAATAAGAAAAAATAACAATCTTAAAGAGTTGCATCTTGACAAAGAGGCTCTTGCCACCCTCTCTCTTGCAAAAGAGGGTATTTTAAAGCCTATTGAAAAGTTGATGGATGAAAAAGAAGCTGAAAATGTTAGAAAAACGAGACAATATAAAAATCAATTTTTACCTTTTCCTTTTATATTGGCTCCAGCAGGTAAAAGAAATAAAGAAGTTTTAAAAAATACCAAAAAAAATGAAATTTTAAAACTGATGGTTAATAAACAATTTATGGGCTATATAAAAACTAAGAGTGTCTATAAAATTGATAAGCAAAAAAGAATAAAAGCTATATTTGGCACATATGATAAAACTCATCCGGGAGTCGTAGATACTCTAAAAAGACTTGGAGAGTATGCTATAAGCGGTCAATATGAAATAGAGTGCAATGATATAAAAAAGGCAAAACAGACAATTTCGGATGCAAAAAAAGCCATAGATGCAAAAAAAACAACAGCCATCATGATGGCAGCAAAACCTCTTCATAGAGCACATGAAAGATTGATCAGAATAACATTAGAAAACACTGATCTTTTGGTACTCTTTCTATTAAAACCATATAAACAAGATGTTTTATCTTATGAAATAAGATACAAAACTTTAAGATACTTTGTAGATAACTTTTTGCCAAAAAATAGAGTTATTATAGTACCTTTTGAAAATACATACATTTTTGCAGGATACAATAATGCTATACTTGATTCGATAGCTGCCAAAAACTTTGGTTGTACCGATATAGTTCTTGGACAAAATCACTCCGGTATCGGTATATTTTATGACCATGACAGGATCAATACCATATTGGATACTGTAAAAGATATCAATATAAATGTCAATATAGTAAATGAATTTGTATACTGCAACCAATGCAAAACACTTGTCAGTACAAAAACTTGTCCACATGGAAAACATCATCATATCTCATATCACTCCCCATCTATATTGGAGATTTTAAAATCAGGACTTTTACCTCCTGCTGTACTTGTTAGAAAAGAAATATCGGCTATTTTGCTTAGTGAACTTTTTAAAAATAGATTTGAAGATTTAAGTAAGTTATATGATGCTATTATGCCAAGCTCCGGACTACTTGAAGAACATGATGAGAGTGATTTTTATATAAAATTGCTTGAATTATACCAAACAACATCTTTAACATAGGATATTTTATGAGAAAACTCTTTTTGACATTTTTTTATACCGGATTGTCTCCTTTTGCTCCAGGAACCGTAGGTAGCATAGCTGCTGCGATAATAGGATATATTTTTTTACAATACCTTCCCATATCTACACTAACTCTTTTTTCTATATTTATTACAGTAATTGCCGTAAAAGAGATTGATAAGTATGAAAAAGAACACAACTCCCATGATCCTAAAGAAATCGTTATAGATGAAGTTGTGGGAGTGTGGCTCGCTTTTGTTTTAAGTTCTTCTACGATATTCCAAATGGTTTTATCTCTTGTATTTTTTAGGATTTACGATATATGGAAACCCTCTATAATCGGCAAAATAGACAAGGAATATAACGGAGGTATATCAGTCATGGGAGATGATATAGTTGCTGGTATTTTAGCTGGCATCTCAAGTGCGATAACTTTTCAAGCTTATAATTATCTTCTCATGCAAGGCTATATAACTTTTTAAAAGAATCGCAATCTATTTTTAACCTTTCCATATCGCCTTGACAAACAATTTTTCCATGTTCAAAGACAAGTATTCTATCAGCATTTTCAACTGTACTTAATCTGTGAGCTACGATAAAAACTATCAATTTTTCTTTTAGTGCATGTATAGTTTGCATAATAGATACTTCACTTTTATTATCAAGTGCACTTGTGGCTTCATCAAGTATCAAAATATCAGGATCTCTATACAAAGCTCTTGCTATGGCTATCCTTTGTCTCTGTCCTCCACTTAGATTTGTTCCAGATTCATCTAAAATTGTATCTATTCCGTTTGGCAAACTCTCTATATGTTGAAAAATATTGGCTTTTTTCAATACATCTTTTATCTTTTCTCTATTTTGTTCTTTACCATATGCCACATTTGCTGCTACCGTGTCATTGACTATATATATCCTTTGAGATACCACACATATATGTTCTCTTAAATTTTCTATATCAAAATCTTTCATATCTTGGTTATTTATCAAAATTTTGCCTTCGTTAGGATCATAAAATCTCAATAAAAGATTGACAACGGAACTTTTTCCTCCGCCACTATCTCCTACAAGTCCTATCATTTCACCTTTTTGGGCTTTAAAACATATATTTTTTAGAGCCTCTTTTTCTCCATATTTAAGAGTTATATTTGATGCTTCTATTGTGCTAATATCATTTACTTTTTTATGACCTGATTTTATCATAATAGGATGAGACATTATATCTTTTATTCTTTCATTTGCTGCCACAGCTATTTGAAATCTACTGTATGAGTTGGAAATTTTTTTTAATGGATCAAGCAAAAGTGATAGTGCAGTCAAAAATGAAAAAAATCCACCTGTAGTCAACTCGTGAGTTATCAAAACTTCTCTACCGCCCACTATAATCACAGAAACGATAGATATAGCTCCTACTACTTCAAAAACAGGTGCGAGAAGTTGTTGATTTTTAACATTTTTCATATTAATCTTAAAATAATCTAAGTTTTTCTTTTCAAATCTTTTCAATTCATATTTTTGTGCATTATATGCTTTTATCATTTCATAATTATTAAATATTTCAGATAGTGTTGAAGTTAGCTTTGAGTTTTGCTCTTGTGATTTTTTTGATAAATGTTTTATCTTCTTTGATATTATTCTTATTGGAAAAACTGCGATAGGAATTATTATTACCGAAAAAAGAGCAAGTTTTGGACTTTGATATATAACGATAACAAGAAGCCCAAAAACAGTAAAAAGACTCTTAAAAAAGCTTACCGCATCAGAAGATATAGCCCCTTGAATTTTTGAAATATCGTTTGTAATCCTACTGATCAATTCTCCGCTATGTATATTTAAATGAAAATCCAAGTCCAAACTGACAATATGCCTAAGCATTTTATTTTTCATAATTCTTACAACATCTTCCCCTATATATGTTAAGTAATATGAAGAAAGAAATGCTCCAATACCCTTTCCAAAAAATGCCAGTACTACAAATATAGGCAATACATAAAGCATTTTTATATCTTGTTCAACAAAAATCTTATCCATAACCGGTTTCACGAGGTATGCTACTGCGGCAGTCGAAATGGATACTAAAATCATACCCAAGATAGCCAAAGTCAATTTTCCTTTATAATTTTTCAGATAAGGTAAATACTCTTTAAAAAATTCTAACATTTTACTCTCTTTGTCTTTTTTAATTTTTTAGGATATTCGAAAAATAGTATATTACCTTTTTTTTGTACTATATCGCTCCATTTATCTATATCAAATTCTATGCAAATTATACCCGAAGTCGGGATGTTAAATATAACACTATTGGATAAATACTCCACCAATTCATTCAAAGATGGATTATGACCTATTAAAAAGATGTTGTTATTTTCTTTTTTACATTTTGAAATGATTTTTAACAACTTTTCAAGCGAAGTTTCGTATATATTTTTATCGTAAATAATCTTTTGTTTTTTTATATCCAAAATCTTTAATATTTTATTTAGAGTTTTTACTGCTCTTTTAGCAGGAGATGATAATATACAATCAGGATAAAAACCTCTTTTTTTCATCCAGCAAGCCATCATCTTTATATCTTCTTTGCCTCTTTTTTTTAAATCTCTATCAAAGTCATCTATATCTTTTTCACTCCAGCTTGATTTTGCATGTCTTATTATAAATAATCTTTTCACCCTAAAAGCTCCTTTTCTTTAAAGCACTCTTTTTCTTTATACTCAATCCCGCCAAATATCCGCACGACCATGCAAAAGCAAGATTATATCCTCCTCGTTTTCCAACAACATCAAGAAGTTCTCCTGCAAAGTATAGATTATTTACCAATTTAGACTCCATTGTTTTATCTTTTATCTTTGTTGTATCAATTCCACCTCCACATACTTCTGCATACTTAAAGCCATGTGATTTTTTTATCTCAAATCTCCAATCAACAAGCATATTAACAATCATCCTCATATCTTTCAATCCAATGTTTTTTATCTTAACATCTTTATTCAGATTTAACTCAAGCAGTAAAGCTTTGGATAGTTTAATATTTATAAAACCGACAAGCAAATTGATTAAGCTATAATGACCATGTAATTTTTGAATTTTTTGAAAAATTCCCAAAAGTTCTTGCCTGTTATATTTTTTTATAAAATCTACTGACAAAACCACACTATCGGAGTTTTGTAACATTTTGCAAACATATGGACTTATATCAAGTATTGCAAATCCGGAGAGTCCATATTTTGTAAATAAAACATCTCCATTGGTTTTTAATTTTTCCCTTATGCCGACTATTGAAACTTTTGCATCCATTTTTACACCATTAAGTATAGACAAGCTTTTGAAATTTGTTTCAAGTTGTACCAAAGAGGGAAAAATATTGATAATTTTATGATTAAATTTTTTTGCTATATCATATCCCACCAAAGTTCCACCAAGTTGTTCAGCCGCATAACTCCCAACACAAACAAGAACCATATCATATTTTTTTATTCCGATAGAGCTTGATATGATAAAGTTGTTATCTTTTTTTATAATCTCGTTTACAACAGTATCTGTTAAGATATTTACTTTTTTTTCTTTTAAATTTTCTTTAAATATTTCTATTACAGATTTTGCACTATTGGAAAAAGGGTAAACTTTGCCATCTTGTTCTACTCTTAAATACAAACCCATATTTTCACAAAATTTTTTAAAATTGTTAAAATCAAATCTTTTGAAAACATTTTCTACAAAATCCGGATTTTGAGTTATATAATTCTCTTTTTTTAAATTTATATTACTTATATTACATCTACCGTTACCGGATATTAGGATTTTTTTGCCAATAGAGTTATTTTTTTCATACAAATCAATCTCTAAATCATTATTCGAAGCAACCAATGCTGCCATTATTCCGGAGGCTCCTGCACCTATGATAGCAATTTTAGACACTATAACTCTTTTTTTACAATTCTAAATGTAAAATATTTGGACACAAAACTATTATCACCTATTTTATTAAATTGTATTATTGCAGCATTTGGATTTTTAACCTCAAGATAGAGTATGCCAAGAGCAAGTCTGCTTTCAAAATTATTCGAATCAGTCAATTTTGCAAGCTCCAAAAGGGCTATGGCATTCGCATCATGTCCTGCCCCTATAGCGGCTATTGAAGCAAGAAAAAGAGTATTTGAATCATCTATTTTATACACATCTATCAATTCATTATATATCGCATACGATTCTTCATAATTTTTAGTATATATATCCACATAAGCGAGAGCTTGCATAACATCAACAGCATCATCCTTCTCATTTTCAAGCTGTTTTTCAAGAATTTCCCGAATATAATATAACATCCCGGAAATTTGTAAACTTTTTATATATAAATCTCTTGCAACCACCGGCCCATAAAAAAGAGATTTAAAGTCAACATCTTTTTTTAAAAAATTTTCTTGTATAGCTTTTGCCAAATCTTTTATGTTTTTACCATGCATTTTCGCATTTGTGTATATAAGTTGAGCCACCATATCTCTATGCATTATAGATTTTAGTGCGATAGCTTTTTGCAAAAAAAGTTCACTATTTTTTATATTTTTTGCAACTATTGCCTCAAAGATCAAATTTATTGCCCTGTTAGACTTATCTATTTCGGCAAAATCCAATGCTGAAATCAAATCATTTTTTGCAAATTCTATAAGTGCAATATAAAATTTTTTATTTTTTATATTTTTATCATTATGTATATCGCTATTTACCTCTTCTATAAGTTTATCACTATTTTGATGTATCAACTGCTTTGCAAATATTGCAAATATACCGGATAGATAGTTTTTACTATCAAGATGATAACTTTTTATAAAATTTACATATGCTTTAGAGTAGTTTTTCATCTGAGCATACGAAAGCCCTAAATCATAATACAGTATCGCATGATTTTGATACTTATCCTTTAAAGAGTTAAATATTTTATTAGCCTCACTTATTTTAAAATCTAAAGCTTTTTTAATTCCTGTTGAAATATCTTTATTGATTTTTGAAATTGTAGCACTTTGAGATAATAGCATAAGAGCATTTTTCGTCTCGCCAATAGAGATATTGATACTACCTTTTCTGATATATTCGATAGTTTGATTTGCATTAAAAACTTTATATGGTGCAAAATAAAATATCAATCCATATTCGCTTTCTCTTTCTAAAAATATATCTTTTTCATAAAATTTTTGAGACAAAGAGGTGTCATATAAAGATGGTTTTAGGGCTATTGATACAGGATATATCTTCATACTTTTTTCCTTATATGCCTCAACCGCATCTTTGATACTTTTTGAAGCTGAAGAAAAAAGTCCTATTTTTATATATGATAATACCATTGCCATTAATGACTCAAGAGGATGATTTGTTGCTTTGTATGATTTATTAAAATGCTTAATAGCTATATTATACTTTCCAATTTTTGCATACAAAAGTCCAAGGGTCAATTCATTGTCAAAATTATTGTTTTTTTCAAGATAATTAATAGCCGATAAATCATCTCCAAATAATGCATTTGCTTTCGAAGCCATATAATTTTGTTCGGTTTTATAATACTTTGAGCTTGGATGTCTTATTGGAATCAAAGATTCAAAATAAAACTCTTTATAATAATTAATCAATGCTACATAATATGAATAAAGAGGGGAATTGGTTTCATATGGCAAATATATTTCAGACAAATCCAAATAGTATCTAAAAAGTTTTTTATTATTTAATTTGATTGCACAAACAGCACAATTTATAGCACTAACACATCTATTTTGCCCATTATTGATCGCTTTTTTAAAATATTTTATAGCCTCTTTGTAGCTTTTATCCTTCATTCTTACAACACCAAGATTGTAGTTAGAAATGGACTCATTGTATGAAGCTATCTCTTTATACAATTTCAAAGCATCTTGTTTATCGCCTTTTTTATAAAGAATATTTGCCTTTTTAATTAAGTGTTCAATTTTTAAAGGAGCAAACTGGGTAGAATGTTCTTTTTGTACTATTTGTTTTACTATTTGATTTGTATTTAAAGTATCATCCTTTTTTTTATTTTTCAACAAAACAATAACAACCACAATCACGACTGCAAGTAATACGGTCGATAATGAAGCTATAATGATAATATTTTTTTTATTTAATATTTTTTCGCTTTTTTCCTCTTTTGGTGCTTCAGGCTTACTTTCGTTATCACCCTCTTCAAGAATTATTATATCATCTTGTTCTTCAGCCATATTCCCTCGTTGTTATAAATATTTTTTTAAAACTTCAGGTATCAAGATATTACCATCTTTTTGTTGATAATTCTCCATAATAGCTATAAGAGTTCTGCCGACAGCAAGAGATGAACCGTTTAGAGTATGTACCAATCTATTTTTTTTACCATCTTTAAATCTTATCTTAGCTCTTCTTGCTTGAAAATCTCTCGTATTTGAGACAGAACTTATCTCTCTATATTTATTCTGCCCCGGTAGCCAAACTTCAAGATCTATAGTTTTTGCCGCACCAAATCCCAAATCTCCTCCACAAAGCATAACTAGTCTATGAGGAAGCTCCAAAGATGTTAAAAGATCACTCGCACACTCTACCATTTTATCAAATACTTCATCACTTTGATCGGGTTTAGTTATGCTAACAAGTTCAACTTTATCAAATTGATGCTGTCTTATCATTCCTCTCGTATCTCTTCCGGCACTTCCTGCCTCTTTTCTAAAACAGGCAGTATATCCAGTCATCAAGATAGGCAAATCATTCTCTTTTAATATCTCATCTCTATAAAGATTTGTCAAGGGAACTTCTGCTGTAGGGATAAGATAAAGTTCTTCCCCCTCTATTTTAAAAAGATCATCGGCAAATTTTGGCAATTGTCCTGTTGAAAGCATAGAAGTTTTATTTACGATATATGGTACACAAACTTCGTTAAAGCCTCTTTTGGCATTAAAATCAAGCATATAATTTATCAATGCCCTTTCTAATTTTGCTGCATCGGATTTTAAGACAGAAAATCTACTTTTTGCAAGTTTTACCCCTCTTTCAAAATCTATCCACCCAAGGTTTTCGCCCAATTCCCAATGTTGTTTCGGCTCAAAGTCAAACTCTCTTGGTGTAAGAACTTTTTTTAATTCAATATTGTCATTTTCATCCTCTCCGATAGGAACATCATCATCTGGAATATTGGGGATATTTAGAGCATATATCTCAAGTTCTTCTTCAAGATCTTTAACAATTTTTTGTTTAAAAGTTATCTTTTGTTTATTTTCTTCAAGCTCTTTTTTAAGCTCACTTATATCTTTTTTTTCTTTTAAATACACCGGAAACAGTTTACTTTTTCTATTTTGTTCCGATTGCAACTTTTCAAGTTCTCCCTTTTGTTCTTTTAAAACAACAAAAAGTCTATTTAACTCTTTTAAAACTTCATCTTTAATTTTTTTCTTTTTTAATTTTTTTACCGTTTCATCAAAATTGTTTTGTAATTTTTTTAAATCCAACATTACAGTATCCCCACCATTTCTCTAATTTGTTCCATTTTTATAGAGGCTATTGCTCTTGCCTTATTTGCACCATCAAGCAATATGTCTCTTACTTCATCTTTATGAGCAAGATAGTATTCTCTTTTATCCCTTGCAAAAGCAAAATATTCCCATATCTTATCTTTTAAAGAAGCTTTAAAATGACCATATCCCTCTTTTCCACTCTTATATCTTTCTTGCAACTCTATAAGTTCATTTTCATCCATAAAAAGTTCACAAAGCTTATATACATTACAATTTTCATAAGACTTAGGCTCTTCAAGAGGTGTTGAATCAGTAACAATCTTTCCTGTTTGCTTTTTTAATTCTTTTTGAGTTGTGAAGATATTGATTGTATTTCCATAGCTTTTACTCATTTTTGCTCCATCAATTCCAGGAACGGCAGCCACTTTTTCGTCTATCTTAAAAGTAGGAATTTTAAGAGCATTTTTGTGATTGTTGTTAAACTTTATCGCTATATCTCTTGTTATCTCTACATGCTGAACTTGATCTTTTCCAACTGGGACCACTTCGGCATCATACAAAAGTATATCAGCGGCCATCAAAACAGGATATGAAAATAGAGCATGATTTGCCACAATACCTTTAGCAACTTTATCTTTGTAACTATGAGCTCTCTCAAGGAGTCCCATAGGTGTATATGATGAAAGTATCCAATACAACTCTAAAACTTCTTTGACATCGGATTGTAACCAAAAAGTTGCTTTAGAAGGATCTATGCCCAAAGAGAGAAAACTTATAGCAGCATCTATGCTATTTTCTCTTAGAGCTTCACCATCCTTTAAAGATGTTAATGCATGATAGTTTGCGATAAAGATAAAAAGTTCGCTATCTCCTTGATATTGTAACATTTGCCTTATGGAGCCAAAGTAGTTACCAAGATGCAAAACTCCTGAAGGCTGAATTCCCGTCAATACTCTCACTTTAATAATCCTTAAATATAAATTTCTAAATTATATCAAAAATAGATTAATATTTTGCTTGTTACAAGTAACAGATTATAATAAATTTTTCAACCTATTTTTTAACACTCTATTTTTCAGTAACCATAATTCTAAAACAATCCATAGAAATACTCTCTGATATATTACTTTATAAATCTTCTATAGTTTCCGTATTTATCGTACTTTAAAGCACTTTTTAATCACAATAAGGAGCTAACCATTTATCAAATAGAATATATCTGTATTTTACTTCATTGCAAAAGTGAAGAATATTAAGCTTATCTTGCATAATCTCATTTTTACTGAAGAGAGATTTTTTGATATACTTTTTGTACTCTTCACTGCAGACATCCTTGCTCTTTATGATAATCTCATATCCTAATGGAATTGATATTCCTGCAGTATCAGTATAGTGGAAGTTTAGCATGAAGTTTATGTATATGTCTTGTAAATTTTACATACTCAAGCAAAGTAATTTTAGTACTTGATAGGAATATACTATTACTTTTTGTAAATTTCTAAATTCTTTTTTATCGTAATATCAGCAAATCTATTAAAATATCAAGAGGTCATATGGCTTGACTTTTATTTGAGCATTATTATCCCGCAAAATCTTCCGGTCCGACCATCTCTTCTATATGAAAAATAATTTTTATCACAACTGGTACAAATATCGGATATTTTTAAATGTTCCGGCATGATACCCTCATTTAAAAGTTGTGCTTTTAACATATTTTTTATATCAAGATAATATTTTCCATTTTTTTCGACGATGTAGCTATTGCCAAATTTTTCTTGACTTAAATATGCCAAATCTTTACCTATTTCATAACAACAAACCCCTATAGAGGGACCGACATGGGCATATATATCTTCAGACTTTGAGTCAAAATTATCTTTTAGAGAAGTTATAGCGGATTTGACTATATTTTTAAAAGTTCCCTCTCTACCGGAGTGAAGAGCGGCTATAAGCTTTCTTTTTTTATCATACAGCAAAACTGTGGCACAATCGGCAGACATAGCCATAAGAGGGATCTTTCTTCTGTCAGTTATCAATCCGTCGGTATCTTTTATCTCCGATAAAAAGCTATTTTTCACCACTTCTATACGGCTACTATGCACCTGCCTCATATAAACAAGATTTTCAAGCAAAAAGCCCTCTTTGTCTGCTATTAGCTCTCTATTTTTTACAACATCACTAACATTATCGCCGACATTATGGCTGACATTTAAACTATCAAACGGACTTTTTGAAAAACCTCCGTTTCTATCTGTAAAAAAGGCTAAAACATTCTCATCTTCAAAAAATGCTCTCATTACCATCTCGCCATTATCTTATCCACATCATTCCAAGAAATCTCTCTATTTTTTTTAAATATGTGATATATGTATCGTGCAAACATATCCGTTTCTATATTTATTTCTCTTCCCTTTTTATAGCTATCGAATATAGTATTTTTTATGGTATGTGGGATAATCGTAAGCCTAAATGAGTCTTCGTAAACATCATTTATAGTTAAACTGACACCATCTATAGCTATACTCCCCTTTGGAACTACGAATTTCATAAAATCTTTTGGCAAAGAGATAAAAAAATCATATCCATTATCCACTCTTTTTATCTCCTTGACAACACCTTTGCAGTCTATATGCCCTTGCAAAATATGTCCCTCAACTCTATCGCTCAATTTCATAGCGGGTTCAATATGAACTCTACCGTTTAGATTTTGTACTGCCAAAACAGATCTGCTTTCTTGGGATAACTCTACCACAAAACCTCCCTCCATAATCTTAACAACCGTCAAACAAGCTCCGTTAACCGCTATAGAATCTCCGATTTGAGGTTTATAATTTGCTTTTACAATCAATGTCTCTTTTTCACTTTTTGACATCGCTATCTCTCTTATGAGTCCGGTAAACATTTGACTTCCTATATTATTATTTTTCATATTATACAAAAATAAGAGCAAAAGTAGTATAATTTCTTTTTATTCTCCAAGAAAAACAAGAGGACAAGTATGAAATTTGATGTTATAGTTATCGGCGGAGGTCATGCAGGTATAGAAGCAGCACTTATATCAGCAAGAATGGGCAAAGAAACTCTTCTTATTACCATTTTAGTAGAGCAAATAGGAGCGGCAAGTTGCAACCCCGCTATAGGAGGACTTGCTAAAGGTCATTTAGTAAAAGAGATAGATGCTTTAGGCGGACAAATGGGTATAACTACCGATAATACGGCTATACAATTTAGAACCTTGAATAGCTCAAAAGGTCCTGCGGTTAGAGGTAGCAGAGCACAGATAGATATGGATAGATATAGAATGTTTATGAGAAATATCTGCCTAAATACGGACAATCTAAGCTTAAAACAGGAAATTGCCGATGAGATCATAGTAGAAAACGGTAAAGTAACCGGAGTGATAACAAATCTAAAAAATCACTATCATGCCAAAAATGTCATCATAACGGCAGGAACTTTTTTAAAAGGTCTTATTCATATAGGAGATTTCAAACAAAGTGCAGGAAGAGCGGGAGAGTTTCCGTCAAATAAACTAAGCGACTCTCTAAGAGAACTCGGACTCTCCGTGCAACGACTAAAGACAGGGACTTGTGCCAGAATAGATGCTAAAACAATTGATTTTTCAAAAATGGAGCTTCAAGACGGAGACTATCCGCCTCAACCATTTAGCTTTAGAACAAACAAAGAAGAATTTAACCCCAAACAGTTACCTTGCTACATAACTTACACAAATGAAAAAACACATGCCATCATAGAGGGAAATTTTTATAGAGCACCACTTTTTACGGGTCAGATAGAAGGAAGAGGTCCAAGATACTGCCCAAGTATAGAGGATAAGATCAACCGCTTTAGAGACAAAGAGAGGCATCATCTTTTTATAGAACCACAAACTCTTGAAGCAACTGAATACTATATAAACGGTCTTACCACATCTCTTCCAACTGATACACAGATAGAAATGATCCACTCCATAAAAGGTCTTGAAAATGCCAAAATCGTTAGATACGGATATGCTATAGAGTATGATTTTGTCGATCCTACAGAGTTAAAACACTCTCTTGAGACAAAAAAGATCAAAGGATTATATCTAGCCGGACAAATAAATGGCACTACCGGGTATGAAGAGGCTGCCGCTCAAGGTTTGATGGCGGGTATTAATGCATCTTTAAGTTGTGAAAATAAAGAGCCTTTGGTACTAAGAAGAGATGAGGCATATATCGGGGTTTTGATAGACGACCTTGTAACAAAAGGAACAAAAGAACCATACAGAATGTTTACTTCAAGAGCAGAGTATAGACTTCTTTTAAGAGAGGATAATGCCGATATAAGACTTATGGGATATGGCTACAAACTTGGACTTATCGACGAAGAGAGTTATGAAAAAATGCTTTACAAAAAAGAGTGGACAAAAAAGGGGCTTGAAATACTTCAAACAAGAAGTATAACCCCCTCAAAAGAGAACAATGCTTTTTTGCACTCCATAGGTGAAGATAAAATATCGGACAAAGTTGAACTTAGAAAAATAGTGGCAAGAAAAAGTTTCACTATGGACAAACTCGACAAACTTGCAGGAGAATTCACCCAACTACCACCGCATATAAAAGAGCAGATACTCATAGAAGCTAAATACTTCAACTATATCAACAAGCAAAAAGAGCAAATCGACAAAATGAAAACACTTATGGATATGAAAATCCCCAAAGAATTAGACATAGATGCGATTTCCGGTCTAAGCAATGAAGTAAAAGAGAAGTTAAAAGAGATACAACCCCCAACACTTTTTGCAGCAAGCGAAATCAGTGGTATAACTCCAGCCGCCATAGATATACTCCAAATTTACATCAAAATGCATGTAAAAAGCCGATCATAAAAAATCGGCTTTTGCAATACATTTTTTTTGAGTTTTATAAATTGTCGTTGATTGATTATCTCCTTTTTAATTTTTATATGTTATTATATCAATTAGCTATATAATTGTTGGTATAATTATACTATAAAAAATCAAACCATAGGCAAATAGAAGATGAAGCACCTTATAAATGCAAAAGATTTTACTAAAGCTGAGATTGAAAGACTTTTTAAAAGAGCAGAGGAGTTTCTTGACGAAAAACCAAGAGATATTCTTCTTGGCAAAAGCATCATAACCATCTTTTTTGAAAATTCAACAAGGACAAGAAGCAGTTTTGAAATGGCAGCAAAAAGACTAGGAGCAAGTGTCGTAAGTCTTGATATTTCAAAAAGTTCATCAAGCAAAGGCGAAACACTTTTTGATACTGCAGCAAATCTGGATGCGATGGGACCTGATGCTATAGTTGTAAGACACAAAAATGCAGGAGTTCCCAAAATACTCTCAAACTATGTAAACTGCCCCATAATTAACGGCGGCGACGGAAGTCATGCTCATCCCACTCAAGCTTTACTTGATCTTTTTACCATTACAAGACACTTAAAAAAGACAAAAGGAAAAAAGATATCTATAGTAGGAGATATAAAAAATTCACGAGTTGCCAATAGCAACATAGAATTATTGACTCTTTTTGGTTTTGATATTACTCTTGTAGCTCCTCCTCACTTTATGCCTAAAACCGATCTAAAAAAGTGCTACGACTTAAAAGAGGGAGTTAAAGATGCCGATATCATCATGAGCCTTAGAACCCAGACAGAAAGACACACAAATCAAATATATGCATCTTTAAAAGATTATGCGGAGGATTTTTGTATAACAGAGAAGATACTGAAAGATAGAGATGTACTCTTGATGCATCCGGGTCCCGTTAATAGGAATATAGACATAAACGACAAATGTATGAAAGATAAAAGATCTGTTATTTTAGAACAGGTTAAAAACGGAGTAGCCATTAGAATGGCAGTATTAGAAAAATTAATAAAACAGGATAAAGCATGACAGAATGGAATTTAAACGATCTTTTTAAGAGCGATGAGGATTTAGAAAAATTTGTTAACAAAGTTGAAAAAGAGGCTAAAAAATTTCAAAAAAAATACAAAGACCATATAAAAAAAATCGGCACAAAAGAGTTTTTAAAAGCTCTTAAAAGTTACGAAAAGATACTAAACTCTATATCAAAAGCAGCAACATATACATTTTTAAAATTTGCTAAAAATTCTGAAAATGGAAATTTCTATGCCATGTATTCTCAAAAATTTAGTCATATCGAAGAGAATTTACTTTTTTTTGAACTTGAATTCAATCAAATACATTCAAAAAAACAAAACAACTTTATAAAACATAGCGGTAAATATAAATTTTTTCTACAATCTTTAAAAAAGGAGAAGAAACATCAACTTTCTCAAAAAGAGGAAAAAATCCTTTTGAAAAAAAGCTTAACCAGTTCAAGAGCATTTAGCAGACTGTTTGACGAACATTTCAGCCGAATGAAATTTAGACTCAAAGGCAAAGAGATGAGTGAAGAGGAGGTGCTTTCAAAGCTCTACTCAAATGATAGAAAAGTGAGAAAAAGTGCAGCAAACTCCTTAACCAAAGAGCTTAAAAAGAGTACCCACTTAACTTCATATATATTCAATATGGTGAAAACAGACCTAAAAATAGAGTGCGATATCAGAAGATATAAATCAGTAGAGGAACCAAGACATATAAGCAATAAAATTTCACAAAAAAGTGTAGATGCACTCATAAAAACAACCGGCAAAAACTTTGATATTTCAAAAGAGTATTATGAGATAAAAAGAGAAATTATAGGATACAAAAAACTTTATGACTATGACAGATATGCACCTTACAAGCAAGATAATGAAAAGATAGAGTATGAGGATGCCAAAAAAATGGTTCTTGATGCTTTTAAATCTTTTGATAAAAAGTTTTACGATATAGCCCAAAAAGCCCTTGAAGAGGGTTGGTGTGATGTCTATCCGAAAGATAAAAAAAGAGGCGGTGCTTTTTCACATCCTGCCTCCACAGACACTCATCCGTATGTGATGTTAAATTATACCAAACAAAGAAGAGATATATTTACCATAGCTCACGAATTGGGTCATGCCATACATCAATACCTATCAAGAAAGGTCGGATATCTCGGAAGTGATACACCGCTAACAACTTCAGAAACTGCTTCCGTTTTTGCCGAAATGCTACTTTTTGATTATATCAAAAAAATAACACCTAAAGAGAAACTTTTACCGATATACGGAGGTAAACTTGAAGATATATTTGCCACACTATTTAGACAGATAATCTTTACGACATTCGAAAAAAAAGTCCACTCTCACGAGGGTGAATTGACAGTAGAAAAATTTAGTGAGTATTGGATGCAAGAAAACAAAAAAATGTTTCCAAAAAGTATGGAATTTAGTAAAGGATATGAAATATGGTGGAGTTATATCCCACACTTTATACACACAC
Source organism: Campylobacterales bacterium (assembly GCA_027065125.1). Lineage (GTDB taxonomy): Bacteria > Campylobacterota > Campylobacteria > Campylobacterales > JALSKU01 > JALSKU01. The sequence goes on from JAMOOV010000093.1 coordinate 19,571, forward strand.
CTTTTTATTGTTATGCTTATAGCTATGCACAATTACTTGTTATGGCGATATATGGGCTATATAAAAAAAATACTCCAAACTTCAAAAAGAATTATATAAAATTTTTATCAAGCGGAGGTAGCAAAAGTCCTAAAGAGTTGATATCAATATTTGGTTTTGATATAGAAGATGAAAAGTTTTGGAATATAGGCATAGAAGAGGTAAAAAAACTTTTTGAAGAGTTTAAAGCAATAAGGAGTCAATATGCTTCATAAATTAGTTGATAAAAACGGTTTTAGAACAATAATGCAATCTCACTGTGAAGATATTATTGCATTTTTATTTGATGAAAATATTGAGTTTTCCATACTAACATCACTATCAAATATAACATTTGAACCGATTTTACCCGAGGAGATAACAAGTGAGTTTAAACCCTTAACTTTTTTTACTCTTGCGGGATACACATACGAAAGTTCAAGATTGAATGAAGGGATTTTAAGCTTTGAAGCTGGATTTGGTAGAGAAAATATCGGTAGTCTTGTCTCTGTACCAGTTTATGCGATATTGCAAATCTTAGTTGATAATACTCCTATATTTATCAATCTATCAACACCACCTGAGAAAAAAAGCGATAAAAAACGAGAGGCTAAAAAAAGTAATGAGGGAATTGACAAATCAATGAATATCTTTTTATCAAATCCCAACAATAAAAAACTTTTCAAAAAAAAGAGATAGCGGAAATATACCGCTATATTTTTTTAACATTCATTAAAAAGTCTATCATGCCATCTATATAAGCATCGTGTCTTCTGTCTTTTAGATAAACAATATACAAATGTCTTTTAAACTTAACTCCTCTTATCCTTGCACTATATAAAGTACCGTTTTTTACTTCATCGTTTATTATATGAGAAGATATAATCGAAACTGTAGGTTTTCCATCTTGTGGTGCTTTTAAGATTGATTGTTTAACAGCAGTAGAACTTGATACTGTACTTCTCAAATCAAAAGAATTGCAATCAATCCCCATCTCTTCAAAAACTTCAGAAATTAATTCTCTAGTATGAGACCCTTCCTCTCTACAAATCCATTTAAAATTATATAAATCATCTTTTTTTACAAATTTTGGAAGAGGAGAGTTGCTAAAAAGCACCAATTCATCTTCTATCCACTCCCTATAAAGCATATTATTATAAAAAGATGGAGCTTCAACAACAGCTATATCAATCTTTTTATCATCAAGAAGTTCGACTATATTTTTGGATAAATCAATTTTTACCATAATATCATTTTTTATCTTATCTTTTATCTTATCAAGATAATTTGGAAGTATATAGTTTCCTACCGTAAAAGATGCCCCCATCATAAAAGTAAGTTGTTTATTGATAACTTTGAGTATATCTTTTTCGATATTAAATATACACTTTTCAAGCTTTATCGCAATAGTATATATCTCTTCACCCTCTTTTGTAAGTCTTATGCCATTTTTCTTCCTATCTACAATTTTAGTTTCAATATAATCTTCAAGAAGTTTTATCTGTTGAGTAACTGCAGGTTGAGAAATGCCCAGTTTTTTAGAAGCTTTAGAAAAACTTTTTTCTCTAACAACAGTTAAAAATGTCTGGATTTTTGAAAAGTCTTTTAACATTGCATATCCTTTTTATCTTATTGCATAATTACAATTATAACCAAATAAAATAATTTTTTCAACAACAAAATAATAAAAAATTATATAATGAAATTTTTAATATCAAAATGTGATCAAAATTATTAAATACTTATATTTTTTTGATATAATATATAGAATTAAATTGATAATTAATGCTATGTGCCTATATATAAAATACTTTAAACTATAAGTACATAAAAAAACTATAGAGATATAAAATGGAAAAAATTTTAAAAGAATTAAACGAAGAGCAAAAAGAAGCAGCAAAAACGATAGATGGGTCTATACTTATATTAGCCGGTGCGGGAAGCGGAAAAACAAAAACCATAACAACAAGACTTGCCTATTTATTATCCATCGGTATCGATCCTGCTAACACTTTAACACTTACTTTCACCAATAAAGCTGCAAATGAGATGAGAGAAAGAGCCTTAAAGATGATAAAAGACATCTCATACCCCCCTCTTCTTTGTACTTTTCATAAATTTGGACTTCTCTTTTTAAAATTTAATATAGATAAAATCAATAGAAAAAATAATTTTGTCGTAATAGACAGCGACGATAAAAAAAGAATTATTAAAAATTTAGGTACAGAGTTGCCCATATCTTTAGTTGCAAGTGAAATTTCAAAATATAAAAACTCTCTTATTTCGCCCGAAACAGCAATAGCTAAAGCCTTGCAACCAAACTATAAAATAATAGCCTCGTTATATAAAAGTTATGAAGAATATATTGAAAAAAATAACTTAGTTGATTTTGATGATTTGCTATCATTGACATATAAAATACTTGATGAAAATAGTGATTTATGTATGCATACAAGTCAAAGATACAAATATATTATGATAGACGAATATCAAGATACAAATGAATTACAATATAAGCTTGTAAAAAAATTGTGTTCCGCACACAACAATATATGTGTTGTAGGAGACGATGATCAAAGCATATATGGCTGGAGAGGTGCAAATATAAAAAATATCTTGGAATTTTCTGATCAATTTAAAAATACTAAAGTTATAAAACTTGAGAAAAATTACCGCTCAACAAAACAAATTTTAAAAATTGCTAATGAATTAATAGAACACAACAGAGGAAGACTCGGCAAAAAACTTGAAAGCACAAAAGGTAATGGCAAAGATATAGAATTTATCGATTCTGAAAATGAAACAATGGAAGCCAACATTATTGCAAATAGAATAAAAAAACTTATGGACAAGGGTGTTAGTCCAAATAAAATAGCTATTTTGTATAGAATAAATGCTCTAAGTAGATCCATCGAAGAGGGCTTAAATAGAAATTCTATACCTTATAAAATGGTTGGTGGAATTAAATTTTACGAAAGAGCTGAAATAAAAGATTTGATTAGCTATTTAAGAGTAATAGCAAATCCAAATGATGACTTTTCCTTTAAAAGAATTATAAACAAACCAAAAAGAGGTATAGGAAAAGTTACCATAGATAGGATTGTAAAAGCTGCTTATGAAAATAAACAGTCTATATATGAGCTTTTATCTTCTAATTTTAATGAGATAAAAACTATCATAAAAAGCAAAAAAAGCTTAACTGAAATCAAAAATTTTATCAAAAACCTCAAAAAACTCTCTAAAAGTTTAGAAAAATCGACTTATGATTTTATAGATTTACTTGAAGAGACCTTTCACATAAAAGAGTACTACTTCAATATGCCAGAATCTTTAGATAAAGTTGCAAATATAGATGAATTTTACGGACTTTTCAGAGACTTTATCATATCCAATCCCGATGCAAATATAGACGATTTCCTCAACGATATAACACTACAAAGCGATCAAGATCAAATAGATAATGAAAGTATATCTATCATGAGTATCCATGCGAGCAAAGGTCTTGAGTTTGATTATCTTTTTGTTATAGGCTTGGAAGAGGGATTTTTCCCGATAACTGGCGAGGGAAGTGATATAGAAGAAGAAAGAAGACTGGGATATGTAGCTTTCACAAGAGCAAAAAAAGAGCTTACTCTAAGTTGTTCTTCAAGTAGATTTTACAAAGGGAGAAGAGCATCTTTGAGTAAAAGTAGATTTTTGGCTGAATGTGGCATATGCAAAGGTAGTCTAAGTCTTGAAAAAACTACCTCTTTTAAAAAAGGTGATCTTGTTAAACATAAAATTTTTGGTATGGGTAGAGTTTTAGAAGTAACTAAAATAAAAAGAGAATTTAAATTGAATATAAATTTCGGTGGTACCAAAAGAGATATACTCGCCTCCTTTGTAGAGAAGATATGAATAGACTTTTTGTTGTAAATAAACCAAGCGGTATAAGTTCAAATGGCTTTTTAAGAAAAATAAAAAGAAAATATCAAATTAAAAAAGCCGGTTATTCCGGAACATTAGATCCTTTTGCTTCAGGTTGTCTAATAGTAGCTTTCAATCAATACACAAAACTTTTTAGATTTTTGAAAAAGAGTCCCAAAGGATATGTAGCAACTTTACATCTTGGTGCCATAAGTCCTACTCTTGACAATGAAAAAATAGAAAAAATTATCAAAGTAAATCCCATAAAAGAAGATAGCATTAATGAGCTTTTTAAAAATTTGCAAGGAGAAATAGAGTATCTACCTCCCAAATACTCTGCAAAAAAAATTGATGGCAAAAAAGCTTATGAGTTGGCAAGAGAGGATAAAGAGTTCGAGTTAAAAAAGATAAAAAGCACCATATACAATCTCGAATTGATAAAATATGAACACCCATTTATCACTTTTAAAATTACTATTAGCGAAGGTGGTTATATAAGAAGTATTGGAGCTATTATCTCTGAAAGATTAAATACATCAGGTTCTTTAAGTGCTTTAGAGAGAACAAATGAGGGAAATTTTTTTTACAATAGTGAAAAATCTTTAAATCCTTTGGAATTTTTAAAAACAGAGGAGAATTATTATAAAAAGGATAAATCCGATATACTTCTTGGCAAAAAATTAGAAAAAGAGAATTTTGAAAAAAAGGACAATGGAGAGTATCATATAATTTTTGACGAAAGTTTTACTATCGTTAAAATCGAAGATGAAAATGTCTCCTATCTGTTAAATAAAATAAGGTTGGATAAATGTTAGTCTTATCAAGAAAAACAGGAGAAAGCATTCACATAGGAAACAATATAGAAGTAAAAGTTATATCTATCTCAAAAGATAAAGTCAAATTGGGTTTTGAAGCTCCAAAAAATATAACTGTTATAAGAGGGGAACTTAGATTGGCTGTAATTGGTGCAAATATAGAAGCAAGTAAAAGCCAAAAAGATATTGACTTATTGAAAAATTTATCTTTAAAGAAGTTTGGTTGAAAATAAAATCATATGCAAAAGTGAACATATACCTCAAAATTGTAGGGATAAAAAATAATTTCCACTTAATAAATTCAAGATTTATGAGAGTAGATAATTTATATGACACTGTATCCTTTGTAAAAAAAGATAATAAACAAGATGATTTTGAAATCGAAGGGAAATTCTCTTGTAAAAAAGAGCAAAACATCATATACAAAGCTTATAAAGAGTTGATACTTATAAAAGATATTTCCAAAAAGATAGAGGATTTTTTTAAAAATTATAAAGTATCAGTAGATAAAAATATACCAGAGTTTGCAGGTCTTGGAGGAGGAAGCTCTAATGCTGCAGCTTTTTTAAACTTAACAAACCAAACTCTCTCTCTTGGATTAAGCAAAAAAAGTATCATTTCAATATCTCAAAAACTTGGTGCGGATGTTTCTTTTTTTGCAAACAAATATGAGAGTGCCAATGTTTCGGGTATCGGAGAAATTGTAGAGAGATTTGAAGAAAAAGCACTGCATATATCCACTTTAACACCGCCTATCAAATGCAAAACACCTCTTGTTTATAAAAGATATAGAGAGATATTAAATCAAAATTATGATAAAATTATAAAAAATAACCAACTGTTTGCTGATAAACTTCGATATATGAAAAGTGATGAAATTTTACAAAATTACGATATTTTTGAGTTAAATGATTTATATCAAGCAGCTTTGGATATATATCCTAAGCTAAAAGAGTATCAAAAAGACGATAATTTTTTCAGCGGTAGCGGTAGTACATTTTTCAAAACCCGAATTTTGCAATAGAGTTTGTTGTGGTAGTGCTTGTGCTTGGATTTAGGGTGTTTAAACAAACTTTGAAGGCTTATCTATAAGGTGTTAAGTCGAAAAGTTTTTTAAGCTCCATAAATTCGATGATAAGTGCTAATATGATAAAATCTATTGCAAAATTTGGGTCAAAAGGACAAGATAGTGAGTAAAACCATAGCAAGAAATAAAAAAGCTTTTCACGACTACGAAATACTCGAAAAATTTGAAGCGGGTATATCTTTAAAAGGTAGTGAAGTCAAAGCCATCAGACAGGGCAGAGTAAATCTAAAAGAGAGCTTTATCAAAATCATAAAGGGAGAAGCCTATCTTTTAAATGCTCACATCTCTCATCTTGATACCGCAAATCCTCACTATAGACCGGATGAAAGAAGAGATAGAAAACTTCTCCTTCATAGAAAAGAGATAGACAGACTGCTTGGAAAGATAACAAAGGATGGACTAACTCTCGTCCCTCTTAGTATCTACTTAAATCATAAAAATATCATAAAAGTTCAAGTCGGATTAGCGAAAGGTAAAACCCTTCACGACAAAAGAGAAACCCTAAAAAGAAAACAGGCCGATAGAGATGCAAGAGCAGCCATGAAAAGATATATATAATATAAGTGCCTTTAAACTCTTTTTTGATAAAATAAAAAAATTTTATATAGTTAGGATATATTTTGGATAAACAAAAAAAGATAGTTTCTATGTTCGACGATATAGCCTCCACTTATGATACGGCTAACAGGGTTATGACCATGGGTGTCGATATACAATGGAGAAAAAAAGCTTGTGATTTATCATATAAACTTTATGGTAAAGACCATATAGAAAAGATAGTTGATGTTGCTTGCGGAACAGGTGACATGATGGGTTTTTGGGAAAAAGAAGCTAAAAAATCAAATATAAAAGTGGATAAACTTATAGGAGTTGATCCTTCAAAAGGTATGATAGAAGTGGCAAAGAAAAAATTTCCCGATTTTAAATACCACATAGCAAAAGCTACCGAAATACCCCTACAAGATAGTTGTGCGGATTTTATCAGTATTACATACGGCATAAGAAATGTAGTCCAAAGACAAGAGGCTTTATATGAATTTAATCGAGTTTTAAAAAAAGATGGACTTATTGTGATACTCGAGTTTATGAAAGATGAAAATAAAAATATTTTGAAGAAACTAAGAGATATCTATATGCACAAAATATTGCCATATGTCGGAGGTGCCATATCTAAAAATCTTGAAGCTTACAAATATCTTCCAAACTCTATAGAAAAGTTTGTAACTATAAAAGGTATACACAAAGAGTTAAAAACGGCAGGATTTGAAATACTCTATACAAAAAGCTTTTCTATGGATGTTTCAACACTTATAATAGCTAAAAAGATATGACAACACCCATAAGTGTATCTACATTAAACAATAGGATAAAATCCCTTCTTGAAGCAACTTTTTTATCCGTAACGGTTGAAGGCGAAGTTTCAAGAGTTACATACCATAGTTCAGGACACTTGTATTTTACTCTAAAAGATGGTTCATCTTCGATATCTTGTGTAATGTTCAAAGGCAATAATCAAAAACTTAAATTTAGACTTGAAGAGGGTATAAATATAGTCGTATATGGCTCGATTTCAGTTTATACTCCAAGAGGAAGTTATCAAATAAATTGTTTTTCTTTGGAACCTTCAGGAAGTGGAGCTCTATCATTGGCTTTTGAACAACTCAAAAAAAAGCTCTCATTAAAAGGCTATTTTAGTGAGGATATAAAAAAGAGTATACCGAAGTTTCCAAAAACCATAGCCGTCGTTACTTCAAAAACCGGGGCTGCTCTGCAAGACATGTTGAGAGTAGCAAAAAAGAGATGGCCACTTATAAAGATAATCTTAATTGACACAATAGTACAAGGAGAGAGTGCGGCCAACAGTATAGCAAATGGGATTAAAAAAGCAGATTCTTTAAAAGCTGATATCATCGTCATAGGAAGAGGCGGAGGGAGTCTTGAGGATTTATGGGGCTTCAACGAAGAGATAGTTGCCGATGCTATACACGAAGCAAACACTCCCATAGTATCCGCAGTAGGACATGAAATAGACTTTATGATAAGCGATTTTACCGCAGATTTAAGAGCCCCTACACCATCTGCTGCTTTTGAAATGATATTGCCGGATAAAGATGAATATTTTATGTACATTGATGATACAAAAGACAGATATGACAGAACAATTAAAAATCTAATAATAAAAAAACAGCATGAATTGCAATATATTTACAATTTATTAAAACAAAATTCCCTGTCTTCAAAGATCACTTATTATCAAAAAGAAGTCTTTTCTAAAATTGCAAGAATGAATGAAATATTTTCTGATTTTTTACAAAAAAAAGAGTATGAAGTGCAAGAAATTTCAAAAAACTTAATTCTAAACACAAGTCACATTATAGAAAACAAACAAAAACTTTTATCTCTTTTTATCACATCTTACGAATCAAATAATCCTCAAAAAAGAGTTAAAAAAGGGTTTGCACAAATTATAAAAAATGGAAAAATTACAAACCTTGAAGAAATAAATACAAAAGAAACTTTCTATCTTTTATCCAAAGATACAAAGTTAAAGGCAAAAGCTATTGATAAAAAAAGTTTATAAACTACTTCTTAAACCTGAAAAATAGCTACTTACCTTTGACATTGCACCATCAATCAATCTATTGAGATATTTTTCATATTTATCTCTTTTTTTCCATTTAGGAACTATCACGGCACTATTTTCAATAAGTATCTTTTTTGCCTCATATATAGAACCGATTTTATCAACCAAACCTACCATTTTAGCTCTTTGTGCCGAAAAGATATGAGCATCAGCAAACTTGTCTTTATTTTCAAGCTTCAAACCTCTTGCTTTGGCGACATTGAAAACAAAAAGATTGTATGTGTCTTGCAACACCTGTTTTAACTCAGCCTTTTCATCAGAAGTCCAAGCCCTTAAAAATGTACCCGCTTCTTTATATTTACCTATTTTTAAAACTTGCTCTTTTATCCCTATCTTTTTGGAAAGTCCCTCTACATCAAAACCATCATAAACAACACCGATAGAGCCTATAATAGCTCCCGGGTTGGCTACTATCTTATCTGCCCAAACACCGGCATAATAACTTCCACTTGCCATAACTCCGGCAACATAAACTACTACCGGTTTTATTTGCTTGAGTCTTTTGATAGCCAAACTCATCTCTACAGAAGGTGCAACAAGACCTCCAGGAGAATTTATATACAGTAATACACCTTTTATATTGCTCTTTTTAGCCTCTTGAATTTGTTCTAAAAATTTATCACTATTTACAATAGGACCGACTATATCTATCCTTATAAGATTTGGTTGTTTTAAATTATCTTCATTTATGTTTGCAATATAACCCACACATAACATCAAAAAAAGCAAAACAAAAAAATATTTCTTTAAAAAATCCAAAAAACCCGTTATAAATCCAAAAATTATCTTAAACACATCTCTCTCCATCTATATATCCACTTTTTACCTCTTTTGTATGGAGTATTAACTCTAAAGGTAATTGCTCTTTTTTTAAAACTTTATCTGGTAATATTACAGTAATTATATCAGCACTCTTTCCTATTTTTAACATACCAACATCATCAAGTCCAAGTGCTTTTGCCCCATTGACAGTAGCAAAAGTAATCAAATATTTAGAAAGTTTCAAAACATCAATATGTGAATGAGCAAACAATACGGCTCTTAATTCATCCCAAATATTTAAACTATTATTTGAACTTAAACCATCCGTTCCAATAGTGATACTTACCTCTTCTTTCAAAGCCTCTTCGATATTTAGCAGTGGATTATTTAAAACTCTATTGGAAACAAGACAGTGAGACAAGGAGCCATTTTTTGATATAAATTTTAACTCCTCTTTTTTACATACAACACCATGGGCAAAAATTGTTTTTAAACCTCTAAATTTTTCTAAAAATTCCATAGCATTCTGCATTGGTTTTGGATTTTGATTGAATATTTTTAAAAATTCATAAAAATCACCTTCTCCCCTGTCTATCCACTCCCTTTCAGCAAGACTCTCCATGAAATGGGCAGAAATTAAAAGTTTATCTTTTTTAGCAATATTTAAAGCCATATCCATAAGCATCGGATGGGTAGAGTATATTGAGTGTATAGATACAGCAGGAATTAAATCTCTTGAAAAGAATTCATAACTTTTTTGAAGTCTTTTTTCAAAATTTAAAAATACATCATCTATAAAATCCGGATTTGAACCAAGTATCTCATTGAAATAAACAATTTTTTGAGGACTTTCAAAACAAGCATCCAAATCATCTCCAAAACTGCTTATATTGCCAAAAGCAGTAACTCCGCTCAAAAGCATTTGTTCTATGGCATTTTTATAACACTCTGCACCACAATCTTCTTTAAGTTTATCTCTATTTGCTATCACACTTTGTAGCCATTTTATAAAATCTCCGTATATCAAGGTTGTTTTGTTTGCCGAATATTCCAAATGTGTATGAGTGTTAATAAGACCTGGCATGATAACGGAATTTGGGGAGAGATGCTTGACTATTGCATAAGGATTGTTTTTTATAACCTCATCCTTTTTCCCAACCTCTATGATCTTCTCATCAAAACATACAGCCCCATCCTCGATAATAGAAAAATCATCATCGCAAGTCAAAATGTAATCAGCAGTTAAAATTTTCAAGATCTAACCTTTTTTTGATATTTAGCAAACCTTTGCAATCAGTCCCCTGTATCCATATTCAAAATTATTGATATTATATCATACTTAATCCAAATAGAATATATTATTACATTATAAGCATATTTTCTATATAATCTTTTAAAATTTTTTACAAAGGTGAAATATGAAAATTGTTGTTATACACGGACCAAATTTAAATATGCTTGGAATCAGAGAGCAAAATATTTACGGACCAATGAAACTCGAAGAGATAAATGCACAAATGAAAGCAGTCGGAGAACAAAATAAAATAGAAGTGGAGTTCTTTCAATCAAATCTTGAGGGTGAAATAGTAGATAAGATACAAGAGTGTTTAGGAGATGCAGACGGCATCATCATCAATCCGGCAGCCTACACACATACATCAATAGCCATAAGAGATGCTATAGCGGCGGTTCAAATCCCAACCATCGAAGTTCATGTAAGCAATATCCATAGAAGAGAAGAGTTTAGAGCAAAAAGCTTAACAGCTCCGGTATGCAACGGTCAAATTAGCGGTTTCGGACCTTTTGGATACCACTTAGCCATGATAGGTATGCTACAAATCTTCAATGAAATTCAAGCTATGAAAGAGCAACAAGCACAAGCACAAAAAGCTCAATGAATTACATCTTAAAAAATGAAAATGCCGTATTTTACGAATGCGGCTTTTCTTGCGATAATGTAATATTTTTAAAACTTGGAAGTGAAGCTTTTTTTATAACCGACGGAAGATATGTTACGGAAGCAAATGAGTTCGTAAAAGATGCCGAGGTTGTAGAAGGCGGATTTGATATATATAAAACCGCAAGAGAGATACTAAAAAAAAATAGAATAAAAAAGATAGTTTTTGACCCTCTTTGCTGGAGTGTTGATGAGTTTAAGAGATTAAATTCAAAACTAACCTCCCACTTCTTTCCCAAAAAAAACTTCTCACAACAAAAAAGAATAATAAAAAACAAAGAAGAAATACTCACTATAAAAAAAGCGGCAAAGATAGGAGCAAAAGGTTTTGAAGAGTTCGCCAAATTTCTTCAAAATGCGGAAAATATTACGGAAAAAAAACTCTTTTTCAAAGCAAATGAGATACTCTGTCGCCAAGGAGAGCTTCAAAGCAGTTTTGATCCAATAGTTGCTATCGATGAAAATGCGGCAAAACCGCACTCTTTACCAACTCTAAAGCCTTTAAAAAACAATTCTTTGTTTCTTTTTGATGCAGGAATAAAATACAAAAGATACTGTAGTGACAGAACAAGGGTTTTAGAGTTTACTAAAGAATCAAATTTGAACTTTTCAAAAAATCAACACTTTAAAAGCAGAAAAAGACAAAAGATTTACGATATAGTTTTAAAAGCTCAAGAGAGTGCAATAAAACATGCCAAAGTGGGTATGAAAGCTTGTGAAATTGATAAAATAGCAAGAGATATCATTCAAAGCTCAGGTTACGACAAATACTTTATCCACTCGACCGGACACGGTGTGGGGCTTGATATTCATGAACTTCCTGTTATTTCTAAAAGAGATGAAACCATACTACAAGAGGGAATGGTTTTTACGGTAGAACCAGGAATATATCTACCGGGTGAATTTGGTGTAAGGATAGAAGATATGGTGGTAATGAACGAAAAAGGTGCGGAAATATTGTAGATGAAGTTTTTCAAAAGAAAAAACTATCCTTATCAAAGTTTTGCAAAGTCAAACAAGAAACACTTTGTCCTTATAGGAATAGGCGGAAATATCGGAGATAGCATAAGGAGATTTCAGAAACTTTTTTACACACTTAAAAAAAATATAAAAGTTGATATACTTCAAACTTCTCCCATACTTAAAAATCCACCTTTTGGATATCAAAATCAAGCTGATTTTTACAATGCTGTAATGCTTATAAAGACAAATTTAACTCCATTTGAACTACTCTATTTTTTACAAAAGATCGAAAAAAAATATAAAAGAGTGAGACATTTTGAAAATTCTCCGAGAACTTTAGACTTGGATATAATATTTTATGATAAAATAAGAGTTATAAAACCTTTATTGCAAATCCCTCATGCAAAATGGCATGAAAGAGTTTCGGTTGTGTTGCCTTCTATGAAGTTACATTTAAAAAATGGTTTTATGGTAAAATTATATAAAAAAAATATTAAGGGAGCTTATGAAACTTTTATCTTTTAATGCAGAAACTCCTTCACTTGCACTTAAAAAAGCTCAATTACAATGTGGGGAAAATGCTCTGGTCGTCAGCACAAAAGAAATAAGAAAAAAAAGTTTCAATCAAAGTGCTATTTATGAAGTTGTTGTTGCCGTAGATGAAAAAGATATAAAAGTCGAAAAAAGAGTAAAAAAGAGTAAAAAACAAAGTAAAGATGTACTACTTGATCTCTCAAAGGCAGCAAAGCAAATTTCTCAAATAGAAGAAATTACAATGCCAAAAAAAGATAGTACTCAAAATGTTGATAATTTCCAATCTATTGAAAATTTTAAAGAGATAAAAGACGAGATTTATAAACTTTCAGACAAAGTTAAACTTATTCAAGAAATGTTTTGGGAAGAAAAAGCTCCTCTAAGAACCGGGCTTTCAATCCCGTCGGAATTTTCTGAAATTTATAAAAGAGCCAAGTTTAGCGGAATGGACAAAAATGATTTAGACTCAATAATGGAATTAACAGTCGAGCATATGCCCTATAGTATGAGAAAAAATAGCAAAACTGTAAAAAGATATTTTCAAGTACTTCTAAGAAAAATGATTCCTATTAGATTAGAGTCTGACATACACAGAGGTCAAAAAAGAGTTATAATGTTTGTTGGTCCAACTGGGGTTGGGAAAACAACGACTCTTGCAAAACTTGCTGCAAGATATTCATACATCAAAAACAAAAGAGAGAAAGTTGGCATCATAACTATGGATACATACAGAATAGGAGCTGTAGAACAACTTTTTCAATATGCAAAAATGATGAGACTTCCTATTGAAGATGTTATAGATATTAATGATTTTCAAAGAGCTATCCAATCTTTGTCGTATTGCGACACAATTCTTATAGATACCATAGGTAGTTCTCAATATGATGAAAAAAAACTTCTCAAAATTGAGGAGTTTATAAAAAAGGCAGGATCAGATATAGATGTCAATCTTGTTTTATCTTCCGCCACAAAACTTGAAGATTTAAGGGAAATATATAATAACTTCGAATATCTCAACATAGATACTTTAATATTTACTAAATTTGACGAAACAAAAAATTTTGGTAATATTTTTTCTCTCGTTAAAGAGGTAAATAAACCACTTAGTTACTTTTCAACGGGACAAGAGGTACCCGATGACATTATGTGTGCAAGTAGCGAATTTCTTGTGGATTGTATTCTTGACGGATTTAAGAGGAATAAAAATGCAAAATCAAGCTGATAAATTAAAAAAAATCGTAACTACCGATAAGACAAGAACTCCAAATACAAAATTTATAGCCATTACAAGTGGCAAAGGTGGTGTGGGTAAAAGTACTGTTAGTGTAAATATGGCAGTATCGCTATCTAATTTTGGCTACAAAGTAGCACTATTTGATGCTGATATCGGTTTAGCCAATCTTGATGTTTTACTAAAAGTGAGATGTGAAAAAAATATTTTAAATGTCTTAAAAGGAGAGTGTTCTTTAGATGACATAATCGCTCCTATAAGAAAAAATTTGATACTAATTCCAGGTGATAGCGGAGATGAGATACTAAAATATAGTGATCAATTTATTTATGAAAGATTCATTGAAGAAGCAAGTTCTCTTGATGATCTTGATTATATCATTATTGATACTGGTGCCGGAATAGGAGAGCATACAAGACTATTTTTAAATGCTTCTGATGAAGTTATCGTAGTTACCGTACCTGATCCTGCGGCTATCACCGATGCATATGCCACGATAAAGATAACAAGCAAATTCAAATCTCATGCATACATGCTTTTAAATATGGTTAAAAATGAAAATGAAGCCAAAATAATTTTTGATAAAATCAATAAAGTTGCCAAATCAAATATAGACGATAATTTTGTTTTAAGTCTTATCGGAAGTATCAAAAATGATAAAAATGTTGCAAAAAGTATAAGAAACAGAACTATTTTTGTTGATGAGTATCCAAACTCTTCAACAACTGCCGAAATGAAAGGTATCATTAAAAAACTTATTTTAAAATTGGAACATAAAGTGCTTGAAGATGGCAAAGAAAAAAGTTTTGGTGAATTTTTTAAAAGATTATTTGAACAATTTTAGTTAAGGAATTTATTTGAGGATAGAGAATTTTATATATTTTTTTACAATTTGCGGTTTTTTTATAGGATTGGTATTTTCTATAATCAATTTTAATGAACCGGAATATGTTCTATTTTATACTGCTATTATCACACTATTTTTCTATCTACTCATTCATGTTGCTGTGGCAAATTTTCTTGATGTTAGAATACTTTCCAAAAATATATTTAACAAAGTAAAATATGAAGAAATTAGTGATTATTTTATATATGAAATGGAAACAAGAGAGAAAAAAATCAACTCTCTTGTCAATGTACTTGAAAAGATACAAGCAAAGGATACAAATAATATAGCCAAAACAAGGGAAAATGACAACTATGACAAAATTGCAGCTTAATGAATATCAAAAGCAAATCAAAGAACAAAAAGATGAGCTTGTATTGCAATTTTTACCGGCAGTTAGGGCTATGGCATACAGGCTAAAAGAGAGATTGCCGGGAAGCATAGATGTAAATGATTTGATATCTATAGGTACTGAAGAAGCTATAAAACTCTCAAGAAGATACGATGAAAATAAAAATGATTTTTTTTGGGGATATGCAAAACAGAGGGTTTACGGCTCTATGCTTGATTATTTAAGAAGTCTTGATACTCTTAGTAGAAACAATAGACGACTCATAAAAGCCATAGATGCAGAGTGCGAAAAATATCTCGAAGAGCATGAAGATGAACCAGACGATGAATATCTTGCAAAAACTTTAGGAGAAAATGTACAAAAAATACAAGAGGTTAGAAATATCTCAGAAACATCTATGGTATTGCCAATTAACGAACAAATGGTTATAATGGATAAATGCAATACTGAAAAAATTGTTGAAAAAGATGAATTAATCGAAATCATAAAAGGAATTTTACAAACTTTTAAAGAGAGGGAGCAATTAATCATTCAACTATACTATTTTGAAGAGTTAAGTTTAAAAGAGATAAGCTCTATCTTAGACATAAGTGAATCAAGAATATCTCAAATTCATAAAAAACTTATCATAAAGATAAGAAATTTATTAGGAAACAACGATGGCTGACATACTAAGTCAAGAAGAGATTGATGCACTGCTTGAAGTTGTTGATGATGAGGAATCAGCAGATATTGTTGCGGATGAAGTAATAGACCAAAGACAGATAATATTATACGACTTCAAAAGACCAAATCGTGTCAGCAAAGAGCAACTAAGAGCCGTAAAAGGCATACACGATAAAATGGCAAGAAATCTCTCGTCACAAATCTCAGCTATCATGAGATCTATAGTTGAAATCCAACTGCATTCCGTAGATCAAATGACTTATGGCGAATTTTTGATGAGCTTACCCAGTCCTACCAGTTTTAATGTATTTTCTATGAAACCGCTTGACGGAAGTGGAATTATAGAGATAAATCCCTCTATAGCTTTTCCAATGATAGATAGACTGCTTGGCGGAAAAGGAGAGAGTTTTGAATCCAGCAGAGAATTAACCGATATAGAACTTAACCTTCTTGATGCAATCCTGAGGATTATAACACAAAAATTAAGAGCGGCTTGGGAACCTATAGCAGATATATATCCAAACATAGAAACAAAAGAATCAAGTCCAAATGTAGTGCAAATCGTTTCTCAAAATGAGATAGTCATCATGGTTGTTATGGAACTTATAGTAGGAAATTCAAGTGGAATGATAAACATTTGCTATCCTGTCATATATCTTGAGTCTATCTTGCCAAAACTTGCAAACAGAGACATAATGCTCGGAAGTTCAAGCACTAAAAAAAGCAGAAACAAAGAGTTGAATGTCCTTATAAAAAGAGCAGATATAAATGTTGAAGGTGTTTTAGGAAGAACAACTCTAAGTGTCAAAGAATTACTTGATTTGAAAAAAAATGATATAATTAGACTTGATAGAAATGCTGATGATACTGCGATAGTAAGTGTCAATAAAAAAGATATGTTTATTGGAGAGATCGGCATACACAGATTTAGAAAATCCATAAAAATAACCGAATTTATCAAAAGTGATAAAGATGAAATAAAAGAGTATTTAGAAATTGTTGAAAAAGAGAGAAAAGAAAAAGTTTCTACGGTTAGTGCATAAAGAAGGAGAATTGCATAGTGAATAAATTTATTGAAATTTTAGAAAAAGATATAATATCTACCATAGAGGGATTAACAGGTGTTGCACCCAAACTAACCTTTAATGCTGAAGATGAAGTCACTAAAAATATTGCAATTACACCTCCTCTTGTATGTATGCACATTAGTTCATTCGGCGATATAGAAAGTAAAATAGCCCTTTGTATGACACCTGCATTGGCAACCACGATAGGCGACATGATGCTTGGCGGAGAGGGTGAGAGCAAAGAGGATATGGATGATGACGATTTGGATGCAACAAAAGAGATTATTTCAAATATCTTTGGCGGATTATCCACCTCATTGTCAGCACAAAAAGATTTACCAAAGTTATCATTCAATATTGATAATGTTGAATTTATATCTGAAAGCGATGATATTAATTTATCTTTATATTCTAAAATTTTTACCTACGATGTTGAAATTGCCTCTACAAATTCTCATCTTTATATAGCTTTAGATGATAAACTACTATCATCTCTCAATCCTATAGAAAAAGAACAAAAAAGCGATGAAAGCAAGAACACAAAATCCGAAACTTACAAAGAGGAAGAGTTATCGCCTATAGAAATGAAAAATATATCACTTATTATGGATGTAAAACTTCCCGTTAGAGTTCGTATCGGTTCAAGAAAAATGCTTTTAAAAGATGTATTAAATATGGACATAGGCTCAGTTATAGAACTAAACCAACTCGCAAATGACCCACTTGATATACTTGTTGGGGACAAAGTCATAGCACATGGAGAAGTTGTTATAGTTGATGGAAATTTTGGAATACAAATTTCAGAAATAGGAACAAAAAAAGAGAGATTGGAAAGCCTTAGATAGTGAAAATCCTGGTAGCTTTAAGCGGAGGCATAGACTCTGCTGCTGTTGCATACAAATTGAAAAATGAAGGTCACAATATAGAGGGAGTTTATATGAAACTCCATAATTCCCTGACATATCACGAAGAAAATATAAAAAAAGTGGCAAAAATATCAAAAAATCTACAAATCAAATACCACATACTTGACTTGAGCGAAAAGTTTGAAAAAGCGGTTTATTTACCCTTCATAGAAAGTTATAAAAAAGGAGAAACCCCCAATCCTTGCATACTTTGCAATAAACTCATAAAATTTGGAGAACTTGTCGAATTTGCCAAAAAAAAAGGATTTGATAAACTTGCCACAGGCCATTATGCATCTATCTGTGGTGATTTTATATGTGAAGCTAAAGATAAAACAAAAGATCAGAGCTATTTTCTTGCTGATATAAAAAAAGAGTATATACCGTATCTACTTTTTCCTTTAAGCAATACTACAAAAGAGGAGTTAAAAGAAAATATTTCCAAAATAGACGAAATGAAAGAGTATAAAAAGCAAAAAGAGAGCCAAGAAATATGCTTTGTCGATACAACATATGTAGATATTTTAAAACAACATACAAATGTTGAAATAGCAGGAAAAGTTTTAAATCAAGAGGGCAAAGTTATCGGTGAACATAAAGGGTATATGAGATACACCGTTGGGCAAAGAAAAGGATTTACTGTATTTATTGCTCACGAACCTCACTATGTTTTAAGCACAAATCCTAAAAAAAATGAGATTGTTGTTGGAAAAAAAAAGAATCTCGAAGTAACTTCATTTTTCATTAAAGATATCAATATTTTTATAGAGAAGAAAAGCTTTGATTCGACGGTTAAGATAAGATACAGAAGTGAAAAAACTCCTTGCCAAGTAGAACTAACAAGTCTTACTACAGCCAAAGTAACCCTAAAAAAACCGGTTTTTGCTCTTGCAAAAGGACAAATGGCAGTTTTCTACGAAGGAGAAAAAGTTATCGGTGGAGGTTGGATAATTTAAATTAGTTTACCTGCTTGTATCCAATACAAAACTATACGATTTTTTCACAATTTTAGTATAAAGTTTTAAAACAAAATCAAAAAAGGAGATAAAAATGAAAAAGTTAATCGCACTATTTTTAGTATTTGGTTTTAGTCTGGCAATTTTTGCTGATAGTTTTGTGATAAATGATAAGGTGGAAGTTATTAGAAGCAAACCTATATATAGAAATATTACAAAAAGAGTACCATATCAAGAGTGTTGGAATGAGCAAGTACCCATTGAGTCCTCTTACAATCAAAGAGAAAGCAATTCTCCTATCGGAGCATTACTTGGTGGAGTAGCCGGAGGTATAATCGGTCATCAAATAGGTGGCGGTCATGGAAAAACTGTCGCAACAGTCGGTGGAGCCATCATAGGTACACTTGTCGGACACAATCTATCTGAAAGAAGCAGACAGCAAAGATATGTTAGTGGATACAAAACTGTTAGAAGATGTGTTACCAAATACAACGAAAGCTATGATAGAGTAGTAACAAGATATAAAAATATAGCTTACTATCATGGCAGAAAAATAGTAAAATTTAGCGATAGACCTCTTAGATTTATTTATATCAGAAAAATCATAGAGTACTAAAATAAATCAATCACAATGCAAAGGTAACATAACAAAACCACCTTTGCATTACCTCAACAATAAGAGTATTTAATAATTTTTGACCAAAATTTAAGTAATTTTTTAGTATTATAACTTATCTAATCACCAATACAAGGATATAAAATTGTTTGATACACTAACCGACTCTTTTAAAACGGCTATAAATAAGATACGATTTGCCGACGACGACAAGGCTCTTAAAAAAGCTCTTGATAATCTAAAAAAATCACTTTTAAAAGCGGATGTCCATCACAAAGTTGTCAGAGAACTCGTTAAAAATGTCGAACTTGAAACTAAAAGAGCTGGCATAGGTAAAGATAATTTTTTAAAATCATTAAGAAAAAATTTACTTGAGATACTTGATGTCGGAGGTAAACAAGGCTTTGTATTTGCCTCAAAACCCCCTACAGTCGTTTTGATGACAGGACTTCAAGGTAGCGGTAAAACAACTACTACGGTAAAATTGGCATACTATTTAAAACTAAGAAAGAAAAAAGTCCTTATAGCTGCTTGTGATTTGCAAAGATTGGCGGCGGTTGAACAGCTTAAACAGCTTTGCGAACAAAACGAACTTGACCTCTACTATGACGAGGACGAAAAAGATCCGGTAAAAGTGGCGAAAAATGCTCTAAAAAAGGCAAAAGACGGACTTTATGATGTTCTTTTAGTCGATACGGCAGGACGACTTGCGATAGATGATGAGCTTATGGATGAACTTCACTCCATAAAAAAAGCTCTAAATCCCGATGAAGTATTTTATGTAGCCGACTCCATGAGCGGTCAAGATGCGGTAAGAAGTGCATCAAGTTTCAATGAAAAATTGGAATTAAGCGGTGTAATTCTCTCCAAGTATGACGGTGATAGCAAAGGCGGAGTAGCTCTTGGTATCGCCAAACAGACAGGTGTCCCTTTGAGATTTGTCGGTACGGGTGAAAAAGCACCCGATTTTGAGCTTTTCGCTCCCGATAGGATAGTCAATCGCCTCATGGGAGAGGGTGATTTGATGACTCTTGCGGAAAAGACAAGTACTATTATAGACGAAAAACAGGCGAAAAAGCTCACAAGAAAGATGAAAAAGGGAGAGTTTAACTTCAATGACTTTCTTGAGCAGATGGAGAGTATGAAAAAACTCGGAAGCATGAAATCCATCATAGGCATGATACCGGGCATGTCCTCTATGGCAAGCCAGATAAAAGATATGGATCTTGAAAATTCAGCCGAAATGAAAGCCATAAAAGCTATGATAAGCTCTATGACAAAAAAAGAGAGAGAACAGCCCTCTTTGTTAAACAATAGCAGAAAAAGAAGGATAGCCCAAGGTGCGGGACTATCTCAAATGCAGGTAAATAGATTTATCAAGCAGTTTCAACAAGCCGCCAAAATGGCAAAGAAATTTTCAGGCAAAAAGGGTATGCAAGACCTTCAAAATCTTATGGCAAATCAGGGAAGAGGATTTCCGAGATAAAGATATATGACTTCATCGTTATCGGTGGCGGTATTAGCGGTGCAACAGTAGCATACTTTTTAAAAACGAGCGGTTTTAGCGTTTTGCTTTTGGAAAAAAGCACTCTTTCAAGCGGCGGAAGCGGGGCTGCGGGAGCTTTTTTATCTCCTAAAATTTGCTCAAACTCCTCTTATACCTCTTTTGTCAATACAGCTTTTAACTTCTCCGTAAAATTTTATAAAGAGAACTTTTCTTCGACCATCAGGCAAAACGGCATTCTTAGGATATTAAAAAGCGAAAAAGATAAAATAAAATGCAAAAATCCTCCAAAAGAGATAGAAAATGTTAAGTTTTTAAAACAAAACGAGATAGAGTTTATCAACAAAGAGATTGCACCTTTTGGCGGATACTTTTTTAGAGACGGTGCGATAATAGATAGCAAAAAAATCATACAAAACTTAACAAAAGACATAGAGGTAAAAGAGAATAGTTTTGCAAAAAAGATAAAGTATCAAGATGAGATATACGAAATATGCTCATATAAGGCAAAAGGTGTTATTGTCTGCACGGGAAGCGATATAGATTTTAAAGAGTTGGAGTATATAAATCTCAAAAAAACTTACGGTCATCGAATAGATATAAAAACTGATGCAAAACTCCCTTTTCATCTGCACAAAAACTACTCTGTCAGCTCAAGCAAAAACGACACTCTTCATATAGGAGCAACACACATACCAAAATATAGATATAGTGAAAAAGAGATAAAAAAAGAGCTTGAAAAGATGATAAAAGAGGTATCCTCTTATATAGACTTGAAAAATTTTACGATAGAAAAAATCCACTTCGGAGCAAGATCTTGTAGCTTTGATTTTTTCCCGGTAGTGGGTCGGGTGATAGATCACAAAAAAACTCTTAAAAAATATCCCTACATTAAAAAAGGCTCAAAAGTCCCAAGCTCCAAATATATATACCATAACAATCTATACATCCACACCGCCCACGGAGCAAGAGGCTTCGTCCTCGCACCCTATACGGCTTGGATGATAGTAGAGCATATAAAAAACGACACCTCTTTGTCTGAGGATATATCAACAGAGAGGATTTTTTTGAGATTTGCAAGAGGTAAACAACTTACCATTTATTAACCTTAAAAAGGGTATAATCGGCAAAAAATTTTAGGATATAAAAGTGAGCGAGAGTAAAGATTTTTTAAGAGCTATCGTAGAAAAAGATTTAAAAGAGGGAAAATACGATAAAATCGTTACGAGATTTCCCCCCGAACCAAACGGTTTTCCGCATATAGGACATGCCAAGTCAATATATATAAATTTTGGTATAGCAAAAGATTATAACGGTGATTGTCATTTAAGAATGGATGATACAGACCCGACAAAAGAGAATATGGAGTATGTTGAGGCTTTAAAAGATGCCGTAGAGTGGCTTGGATTTGACTACGGCAAAGAGATATACTATACATCGGACTATTTTGAAAAATTATATAATTATGCCGTTAAACTTATAAAAATGGAAAAAGCTTATGTGGATAGCCTCAACGAGGAAGAGATCAAAGAGTATAGAGGCACCGTTACGACTCCGGGAAAAAGAAGTAAATATGCAAAAAGAAGTGTCGAGGAGAATTTGGATCTTTTTGAGAGAATGAGAAAAGGAGAGTTTAAAGAGGGAGAGCATATCTTAAGAGCAAAGATTGATATGAGCTCGCCCAATATGAAGCTAAGAGACCCTCTGCTTTACCGCATAAGACATGCCCACCATTTTAGAGCGGGAGACAAGTGGCATATCTACCCCATGTACGACTTCGCTCATCCGCTATCAGACTACATAGAAGGTATCACCCACTCATTTTGCACTTTGGAGTTTGAAAACAACCGAGCTATATACGACTGGCTTATAGATGCTTTGGAACTTACTCCACCAAGACCCTATCAGTATGAATTTGCAAGACTCAATATAAACTATACCGTTATGAGTAAAAGAAAGCTCATAGAGCTTATAGAAGCGGGGGTGGTTAGCGGTTGGGACGATCCGAGACTCCCTACGATAGCCGGATATAAAAGAAGAGGATATACTCCTGAGTCCATACTCGCCTTTTGCGAACAGATAGGTATAGCCAAAGCAAACTCGGTAGTGGATGTATCACAGCTTGAATACTGTATAAGAGACGACTTAAACAAAAAAGTGCCAAGAGTTATGTGTGTAACAGAGCCTTTGAAAGTAACTATCGTAAACTATGAGGGCGAAGAGGAGCTTGAAGCCTCATACTATCCCCACGATGTACCTAAAGAGGGCTCAAGAAAACTGCCCTTTTCAAAGGTGATATATATAGAAAAGGATGATTTTTCAGAAAATCCTCCAAAAGGCTACTACCGCCTAACCCCTACTCAACCCGTCAGACTAAAACATGCCTACATCATCTCTTTCGAAGAGGCTATCAAAGATAAAGAGAGCAACATTATAGAGATAAAAGCAAGATACTACCCCAACTCAAAAAGCGGACAAGATAGAAGCGGTATCAAAGTAAAAAGTGCCATACATTGGGTAGAGGAGAAAAGTGCTATCAAGTGCGAACTTAGACTATATGATAGACTCTTTGCGGTGGAAAATCCAAAAGGTTTGGAAGATGTCAATCCCAACTCCTTAAAGGTAGTAAAAAATGCCCTTATAGAGCCTGCAGCGATAAAAGAGAAGCCAAATAGTAGATTTCAGTTTGAAAGACAGGGGTATTTTTATGCCGAGCCGAAAGACTATAGTGACGAAAAGCCGATATTTAATAAGATAGTATCGCTAAAAGATTCATGGAGCAAAAAGAAAAAAGAGAGCAAACCCAAACAGGAAATTAAACCTAAAAAACCAAGTAAACAAAAAGAGGGTGAAGTAGCTCCTATGAACGAAGAGCAAAAAAAACTATACGAATACTACACGAAAGAGTTAAATCTAAATAAAGAGATAGCAAACACTCTCTCAAGAGATGAAAAACTATCAAACTTTTTTCAAGAAGCTAAAGATACCGCTATCTCACCTGCCTCGCTTTCAAACATAGTGGCAAATGAGGTGGCAAGAGAGTTTAAGCAAAACGGCAAGATAGAGCTAACTCCTACCCAAATAGCCGAGCTATCCAACTTGGTAAATGACGGCACTATCTCAAATAAAATATCCAAACAGGTTTTTGATGAGATGCTAAAAACAAAAGAAAATCCTAAAGATATAGTGGAGAAAAAAGGGTTAAAACAGATAAACGACCCCAAAGTCATAGAGCCTATCATCGACAAAATTATCAAACAAAATCCAAACAATGTAGCCAAATACAAAGAGGGTAACGAAAGACTTTTCGGCTTTTTTGTAGGTCAAGTCCTAAAAGCCACCGGAGGCAAAGCCAACCCGCAAATGGTAAATGA
>JAMOOV010000094.1 GCA_027065125.1 Campylobacterales bacterium
TAAACGATCTTGCCTGTATAGTCTATACTTCAGGAACCACAGGTAAGCCTAAAGGTGCAATGCTTAGCTACAAAAATATATTTTCCAATCTTGTAGCTATCAACCAAATTATAAAACTAACCCCAAAAGATAGGTTTGTCGTCTATTTACCAATGTTTCACTCTTTTACCTTAACAGCTACCGTTCTTTTGCCCTTCTATTCGGCATCATCTATAGTGGTTGTCAAATCCATTTTTCCTTTTTCAAATGTATTAAAGCAGGTGCTTTTGAAAAAAGTAACCATATTTCTCGGTATCCCTACCGTTTATAATGCTCTTATAAAGGCAAAAATCCCATGGTATTTTAGATGGTTTAACAAGATAAGAGTTTTTGTCAGCGGTGGAGCACCTTTAAGCGAAAAGGTTTTGGAAGATTTTAAGATCAAATTTCCCAAAGCCACACTTCTTGAGGGTTACGGTCTTAGCGAATGTTCACCGGTGGTTGCCGTAAACAGGCTTGAAAAACAAAAACCCCTTTCGGTAGGTCCCGTACTTCCCGGATATGAGGCAAAAGCGGTTGATGAAGAGATGATGGAGGTTCCCGTCAATGAAGTCGGTGAGCTTATCGTAAAAGGCGACTGTGTAATGAGGGGCTATTACAAAAGAGAGGATGCTACCAATGAGACTATCGTTAACGGCTGGTTAAAAACCGGAGATTTGGTAAAGATAGATGAGGATGGATTTATCTTTATAATGGATAGAAAAAAAGATCTTATCATCTCAAAAGGTATCAATATCTATCCGAGAGAGATAGAGGAGCTTTTATATCAGCTTGATGAGGTTGATGCGGCGGCGGTTATCGGAGAGAAAAACGAAGCAACAGGCGATGAAGTGCCAGTAGCATTTATAGTTTTTAAAGAGGATGCGAAAGATAGTTTGAGTGAAAACGATATAAAAAAATATCTTAAAAATCATCTAGCCAATTTCAAGATACCTAAAAATGTATATTTTGTGGACGAATTGCCGAAAAATGCAACTGGAAAGGTGCTAAAAAGAGTTCTTAAGCAGATGGCAAGAGAGGGCAAAATTTAGCTGTCAAATTTTACCAAATAATCTCGGCCAGTTTTTTGCCGACCGAGGTGGCTTTGTCTTGTAAAAAGATATCCGTAATGCTTTTTGTATAGTTTGACGGTTCGATGTTTATCTCCAATACTTTTGCATTTTTTGCCAAATAGGGCAGTTGACTTGCGGGCATAATCTCTCCGGTCGTACCTATTATGATGATAGTATCGGCATTTGTGCATAACTCTATAGATTTGCTAAAAGCTTTCGGGGGAATTTGCTCTCCGAAAAATACAAAATCTGGTTTTAGTAGACCTCCGCACTTTTTGCAAAGAGGTGGCAAACTATCAAGTGATATATCTTTTGAATAATATTTTGTTTCACACTCCATACATATGAGTTTTGAGGCGGTTCCATGAAACTCTATGACATTTTTACTTCCCGCTTCTTGATGTAGATTGTCTATATTTTGTGTGATAACTCCTTTCAGCAATCTCTCTTTTTCAAGCTCGGCTAAAAATTTGTGAGCATAGTTAGGCTTAATGTCTCTCATAAAGTCGTAAAATATCTCTTTTATATATCTCCAACTCTCTTCGGGATTGTTTCTGAAGAAATCTATATCGAGAATTTTTGGATCATATTTGCTCCAAAGCCCCGTAGGACCTCTAAATGTAGGTATTCCGCTCTCTACCGATATACCCGCACCCGTGAAAGCTATAAGATTTTTTGATTCTTTTATGATCTTGGCGGCTTTTTTATATATATCTTTCATTTTCTTCATCCTTTTGGTGGGTAAGCTTAATTATATCAAAAATAAAATAAAACTGAAATTTTACCATTTTTTTAATAGTTAAGTGATATTCTTTACTATACTTTATACAAAACATATCAAGATACTTTCGTTTACTATCATTTACTTTTCTTAATGTATAATTTCACTATAATTTATAAAAAGGAGTTAGATATGAAAAAGAGATTGCTTATTTCTGTTGCATTGGCGACACTACTTTGTACCTCATCATCTTTTGCACAAAATGTTAAGATGAGCCATGTCCAAGGCAATAGCACTAAAACACTTGTGAAAAATGAGGTGAAGTTTCAAAGCAAAAAGTTTAAAATGGCATCTTCGGATATCCAAAAAGGTTTAAATGATACTTTGAAAGCAATAGATGTTTTACAAAATAAAAAAGTTAATGAAGCCAAAAAATATCTTGAAGAGGCCAATAAATATTTTGACAAAGCTTTAAAAACAGATCCGACTTTAAGACTTGTACCCATAGAGAATGAGATCGTGGCATATCAATATCAAGGCAGTCCCAAAGAGATCAAAGCTTCTGTGAATTTGGCAAAGAGTTTGTTGGATAAAAATGATGTGCAGTTTGCAAGAGAGGCTTTGATGCCCCTTAGGGATGAGATAGATATCACTACACATTATATTCCTATGGATCTATATCCTCAAGCAACGAAAATCGCAAAAAATCTTTTGGAAAAAGGTAAAACAAAAGAGGCTTTGCAAGAGTTGATTTTGGGACTTAGCACTATAGTCGGAGATCAAACGGTTATACCTATACCTTTATTAACCGCTCAAGACTTAGTAAAAACAGCATCAAGGATTGACAAGAAGAAGAAAAAAGAGGCTTTAGCTCTACTTGATGAGGCAAAAGTCGAATTGAAAAAAGCCCTTTTACTCGGATATACTTCAGCTCATTCAAAAGAGTATAAAGCACTAAATAGTATGATAAACGATATAGAAAAGGAGATCAAAGGTAAAAATAAAGTTGTGAAAATGTATGAGAAGTTAAAAGAGAAAATCAAATCGCTTCTTGGCAAAACAAGAGAGGATAAGCAAAAAATCGAGTCAAAAAATGTCTATAACGGTAGCAAAAAAGAGCATCAAAGTACGATACAAAGATTTGAATAAAGTTTGAAGGATGCATTTTGTTATTTTTACAAAAAAAGATAAAAATGATGTAAATATGTTAAGTATTATTAATTTGAAACAATGGCGGGCAGAGGGGGATTCGAACCCCCGGTAGGTTTCCCTACGGCCGCGTTCCAGGCGACTGGATTAAACCAGCTCTCCCATCTGCCCAAAATCAAGATATAATTATATGATATATTTGATTAAGAACAATTAAAATCACACAACGAGATTTTTTAAGAGGTTCATTGGTTTAAAGAAGTCATGAACCTCTTGATTTGTTATAAAACTTATATTGTATGGATGAGGAAAAAAAACTTTTTTATATTTTTTGCTAAATTGAAATTTTTCTACCTCTTTGGATGCCTGTCCAAACAAGATGAGTGTTATATCTTTATCTTCTATGGTGTATAATAGAGTCTCTATAAAACTTTTCCATCTTTTTAAATGAATTTTACTATCTTGTTTTGAGCTAAATATTAGTGCCATATTTAAAAGCAAAACCCCATTTTTTTCAAAATTATTTTTTAGACACCAAATATTATCACACAATCCTCGTTTGTCGATTTTAGATATTCTCTCTTGAGATAATTCATTTTTATCTATCAAGTCTTCGCAAAGAAGAAGCATTTTTATAAAATTTCTAAGGCTCGTTGCTCTATTTACCTCTTTGCTAAGCCCTTTTTTTGAAAATATCTCTTTTACTCTTCCATCTATAAAAGCATATCCGGTAGCACTCTCTTTTCGTGGATAAGGATCTTGTCCAAAAAGTATATATTTTGTTTTATCAAGAGAGAGAGTTTTAAAAGCATTTAAAAATTTTTTTTTGCTTGGAAAATAGTCATCGCTTGTTAAAAGATACTCCAAATACTCTTCGTCGAGAGACAAAAAAGCTTTGCTTAATATGTCTTTCCAGCTATCGTCAACTCCGATAAGAAAACTATTTAATGCCTGCAATTTTTAACACCAATTCTACTTCTCCTATACCCATTCTTAAATTCTTTGCTATTTCGCTAACAGTTAGCCCCTTGTTATACAAACTAACAACTCTTTTATCGTTAGATTGATAAGTATCTGGAAGTGTAGAATATTTTTTTATCTTTTCATCAACGGTATTCATTTTTTCCGTCAGACTATTCATTATCTCTTTAATACTATTTTCCGTTTTATTATGAGATTCTACTACAAAACTTGTTATTTTTTCGATATTTTCTTCTATCTTCTCGTCGATATACTCACGAATCTCATCAATATCTATCTTTTTTTTTGTATTTTTACTATTTTTTTCCAAAGTATAAATTTTTTTGTTTAAATCCTCTATAGCTTTTTCATATAGATAAAATTTTCTATTTACTTCGCTATCTTTAATATACATATATATAAATATAATAATTAAAAAGAGAAAACCTGTTGCAATTATCGCATAGTCATACATTTTTATCTCCTCTTTTTAACTCTCTTATCATAACCCTCTCTCTTGCAACCATATATGCACTCCAATCTTTGTTGTCTTTTTGATGCATCAATGTAATTTCTGCAATATTTTCATCTATCGCTTTAAAAAAAAGAGATATTTCTCTCTTGGGAAATACCGGCATACTAATCCTTGCATAATACTCTGTATCAATTTTTAAAATCTTATTTTCAAATCTAAAATGATCATACCCTATAGCATCAATTTTTCCTATATGGGTCAATTTGACATACTCTTTTTCTTCATTTTTTATAAGCATAGTTAAAGCATCAATTTTTCTATGAAGTTCTATCATGAGAGTTAGCAACACTTGATCGCTCTCTTTTGTTTCCCCTTTTGCTTTTGACAATTTAAGCCATTGACCTATGGGATCCTCTTCGTATTCACTCAAAGAGTCATATTCTCTTTTGAAAACATCATAATTATTTTTAGCTTCTTCAAATTCTATAACCAAAGGGGCAACAACAAATCTTATACTATTTGACAAAATCTATCCCTTAAACACAATATCAAATAAAACAAATATAAAAAATATTATACCAAGATAACCGTTCATCGTAAAGAATGCCTTATCTATCTCATTAAAATCCTGATTGACGATTTGATGCTCTTTGTACAGCATGCCTGCTGATACCACAACTGACAGATAAGAAAAAATTCCTCCTCCATAAGCAATTACAAACAAAAGCCAAAAAAGAATTGTCATCACATGGAAAAACTTTGATAACAATAAAGTACACTTAGCTCCATATATCGAAGGTATTGAGTGTAATCCCTCTTTTTTATCAAATTCTATATCTTGCAAAGAGTATAAAAGATCAAATCCTGCCACCCAAAAAACTACTCCAAAAGAGAGCAATAGCGACCAAAGTGTTATGCTATTTTTAACAGCAACTACTCCAGCAATCGGAGATAGACCCAATGATATACCCAAAACGATATGAGCAAAAGATGAAAACCTTTTAAAAAAAGAATAACCGGACAAAACAATAAGTATCGGAATACTCAAATAAAATGCTAACGAATTTATAAAATAGGCAGTTAGCACAAAAATAATGGCATTTATCACGATAAACAATAGTTGCTTGTTAGTATCTATTCTTCCGTCCACACTGGGTCTTGAAGCTGTTCTTGGATTTTTGGCATCAATATCTCTATCGACAAATCTATTGAAGCTCATAGCAAAATTTCTAGCACTAACAGCCGCCAACAAACCAAGCAATAACAGTTTCCAGCCAAACCAACCATTTGCTGCTACAACCATGGCCACAAAGATAAATGGCAATGAAAATATAGAGTGTTTAAACATAATCAATTCATTAAAATCATTTAAAATTTTTTTCAATCACATCTCCCATATATCAAAAATAAAATAGGTTTATGATACACTAAGTTTGATAAATTTGTTATAATATACTAAAAAAATAGGTAAAAAAATGAATGAAATTGCCATTCTTGGTGCTACGGCATCGGGTAAAACAGATCTATCTTTGGAATTGGCATCAAAATATAATGCTGTTATATTGTCTCTTGATAGTTTAAGCATTTACAAAGAGATAGATATCGCTTCAGCAAAACCCACAAAAAAGGAGAGAGGCGATATAGTACATTTTGGGATAGATGAAATATATCCAAATGAACACTTTAGTAGTGCAATGTTTATAAAACTTTATAAAAATGCAAAAAATTATGCCATAAAAAATAGTAAAAATCTTATTATAGTCGGAGGAACAAGTTTCTATCTAAAATCTCTTTGTGATGGTCTTAGCAAATTTCCCAAGATAGAAAAAAATATAAAAGATGAAGTTGCTGAAATACTAAAGGATAAAAAAAGAGCTTATGAAACCATCAAAAAGATAGATAGCAGATATGCTAACAAAATAAGTATCCGGGATAGTTATAGGATAGGAAAATGGTTTGAAATATATCTTAGCACAAAAATTCCGGCATCAATCTATTTTGAAATTAATAAAAAAGAACCAATTGTAAAAGATTTGAGCATATACGAGATAGCAGTCAATAGGAAAGAACTTAAAGAGAAGATAGCCTTAAGAACAAAAAGAATGATAAAAAAGGGTATCATAGATGAAGTATTTTATCTTGAAAAAAAATATACAAGAATACCAAAATCTATGAAATCCATAGGCATCAAAGAAACTTTAGAATATCTTGATGGAAAGCTATCTGTATCTGAACTATCTGAAAAAATATCTATCTCAACTTCTCAACTTGCAAAAAGACAAAGCACTTTTAACAAAACACAATTTAGCAATATCGTAAAAGAGGATTTAAAAACTCTCAAAGATAGCATTGCTATAAATTTGGAAAAATCATAACTCGTTTATTTTTTACTTCAACTCTTTTGAGTCATAAAATCCCAATTGCTAAAGACAATTGGGATTTTAGTTATTAGAATTTCTTATTTGAAATCTCTTTGTTGATTTCTAAAACAATCTCTTCTATTTTCTGTATAGTTTTTGATATATCTTGAGCAACTGTATAGTTTTCTGCACCTATTTGCCTCATGTCACCCATGATTGTATTTATCTGATTTACTTCATTTGTTCTATCATCAATATTTGAAACAATACCGTTAATAGATTGGGTCAATGTAGATATATTAACATCGATATCTACCAATGATTTTTGTGTTCTCTCTGCCAACTTTCTAACTTCATCCGCAACTACGGCAAATCCTCTGCCGTGTTCACCTGCTCTTGCTGCTTCAATAGCAGCATTTAGTGCCAAAAGATTTGTTTGATCCGCTATCTCTCTTATAGCTGAAACAACAGATTTTATATCTGTAGCTTGAGATGCAACTTGATGAGAATTTTCAACATTGTCATTGAGACCTACTGTTGTTCTATCTATAAGATCCCCTATCTCTTGGATAGTTTTATCTTGTTTTGTTATGGTTTCATTTAATGTGCTTATGTTGCGCAATAGCTCTTTTTCAACATCACTTAAATTTACAGAATCTTCTTTGTTTATTTTAAGCATTTTTACTATAACTTCTCTTAAGTTATTTACAGTTATTTCAAATTCGCTTTTAGCATTATCTATGCTATTTGAAAAGTTATAATTTGAGTATTCGGATATTATTTTTATAATCCTATTAAGATCGCTTCCTATCTTTTTCTCCAATATTTCAAGCATTTCATTAAAAGTTTGCGATAGTTTATTTAGCTCCGAATTGTCAGAAAGTGATGTTACTCTTTCGTTTAAGTATCCATTTTTTACCACATTGACAACTCTGATATTTTCAGAAACCATCTCTTTTTCTGCTTCTATATTTTTTTGAACATTTTTTATATTTTCATTGATTAGATTTTTCATATAACCTATCTCATCATTGCTATTGACTTTTATAAAATTTACATGATCTGTTTTTCTATTTAGGTAATCAAAGAAAGATATCAAACCCTCTTCCGTTTGTTTTACAGGATTGGTAATATGTTTTTTTATCAAAATATAGCTTAAAATCAATGCAAAAAGAACTACAATGATATCAACTGCCATAAATATCATAAGTGCTTTTTTAGTTTCGCTCTCTTGTGCATTTTTCATTTGAATTACCGTATTTGCTATGTCTTGTAGATATGTACCTGTTCCTATCACCCAACCCCAAGGTTTAAAATATCTTACTATAGATAGCTTTTCTTCATATTTTGATGTTTTTGGGTTGTAAAATTTGTATTTTATAAAAGCATAATTTTTGCCCGATTTTTTCAATGCATCAACTCCAAGTTCAACAAAAGGAACTTTTGGTGTATTTTTAAATATTTTTCCATCAAACTCCGGCTTTATAGGGTGCATAACCATTTTATAGTTCATATCATTGACCCAAAAGTATCCGCTTTTTCCAAATCTCGTGTGTTTAACCGCTTCTAAAGCATCTTTTTTCATCTTGGGGGTAACATCGCTTATATAAGAGCCTGTGCCTATGATCCAGTTGTATGGTTTAAATATCTTTACTAATGAAACTTTAAATTCATATTTTTTGGTAGCAGGGTTGTAAAATTTGTATTTTATATATGTATGATCACATTTACATTTTTTTAAAGCATCAGCGGCCAATTCCACAAAAGGAACTTTTGGTGTATTTTTAAAGATATGTCCGGTCAAAGAGGGCTTGATTGGATGCATTACCATTTTACAGTCAAAATCATTTATCCAAAAGTATCCGCTTTTTCCATATCTTGCAGATTTTACAAGGTTTTTGATATCCTCTTGTAGTTGATAAGAATCTTTGGTAAATTTATCTTTATTGTATGTTTTGTTTAGTATATTAAAAAGAAGATCCATCCTTTTATCTAAAGAGCTTTTAACGACTTTTTCCATCTCTTTGGGAGAAGTTTTTTTGTAGTAGGAGTTGATAAGATTTGATATTATATCCCCTTTGTCCATAAGCTCTTTTTTCTTTTGTGCTAATATATCGGATTTAAAATGTTGAACATTTTTATCAGTAAGTACAGCTATTCTATTTACCGCAACAAATAAAGACGATATAGCAACAATCAATACAACAAAGAACAGTAAAAACATAATTTTTACATTAATTGATAAATTTTTAAACATTAAGTATAACCCCTTTTTTTAATATTTTTCATAATTATATCATAATTAAAATGAAAAAGTAAATAAAGTTTTATCATATTAACAACATAAAAGGATACTACTGTATGATAATCTCTCTATTTATGATACATAAAAAATAGAGATAAATCTAATGTGATAATATATTTATCAATTTTATTGTATCATTTTGTATATTTTTTACAGGTGGAAGATTTGAAAGAAATTAGGGATTTGATAAAAAAGAGATTTTTAGTGCTCGACGGAGCTATGGGTACTCAGATACAAGCTCTTGATATACCAAAAGAGGCTTGGGGCGAAAACGAAGGGTGTAACGAGCTTTTAAACGACACTTTTAGTGACGGTATATTGCAGATACATAGAGCTTATGCAAAAGCGGGAGCCAATATCATCAAAACCAATACTTTCGGGGCAATCCCGTGGGTTTTGGACGACTACGGCATGGGCGATAGAACTTACGAATTGGCAAAAAAGGGAGCCGAGCTTGTCAAAATAGCTTGTAAAGAGTGTGAGAGCGATGAGGAGCCGAGATTTGTAGCGGCATCTTTGGGTCCGGGTACTAAGCTACCATCTTTGGGACATATAAGTTATGATGAGATGTATGACGGATATAAGATAACCGCAAACGGACTTATTGACGGCGGGGCGGATCTTTTTTTGATAGAAACGGCTCAAGATCCTTTGCAGATCAAAGCTTGTATCCATGCCATCAAAGATGCTCAAAAAGATAAAAATACAAACCTGCCTATCATGGTGTCGGTTACCATAGAGTTAAGCGGAACGATGCTTATAGGAACGGATGTTCATACCATAGCTATGATACTAAAACCTTTTGATATACTCTCTTTGGGTTTTAACTGCGGAACGGGACCGGTTCAGGTGGAGAAGCACTTAAGGACTTTAAGCGAGATTTGGTATAAACCTATCAGCATACATGCCAATGCCGGACTTCCTCAAAATAGAGGCGGAAAAACTTTTTATCCTATGGAACCTCAAGAGTTTTGTGACATCCAGAGCAGATTTGCCGATATTGACGGTGTGGCGATGATGGGAGGATGTTGCGGCACCACTCCTAAGCATATAGAGGAGCTTGTAAAGAGATTGAAAGGGAAAGTTCCACTTCCGCCTAAAGGCACTCAACCCACCTCTTTAGCTTCACTATTTGAGATAAAAGCCATCAAGCAAACTCCGCCGCCTTTTTTGGTAGGGGAGAGGTCGAATGCTACAGGCTCCAAAGCCTTTAGAGAACTACTTTTAAAAGAGGATTACGAGGGCACCTTGTCGGTAGCTCAACAGCAAGTAAGAAGCGGAGCTCACGGGATAGATGTAAGTGTGGGGTTTGCCGGAAGAGACGAAAGCAAGGATATGAGAGAGGTTATAAGCAGGTATACTCAAAAGATATCTTTGCCTTTGATGGTGGATACCACTCAAGTCGAAGCATTGCATACTGCATTAAAGCTCGTAGGCGGTAAACCCATCATCAACTCGGTAAATCTTGAGGATGGTTTGAAGAAATTCGATAAAGTTTGCTCTTTGGCAAAAAGGTTCGGATGCTCATTGGTATGTTTGACTATCGATGAAAAGGGTATGGCAAAAAGCAAAAAAAGAAAAGTAGAGGTGGCAAAGAGGATATATGGTCTTGCGGTAAATAGATACGGTTTTGATCCGAGCGATTTGGTGTTTGATCTTTTGACTTTTACGGTCGGTAGCGGTGATGAGGAGTATTTTGCGGCGGCTATCGAAACTATAGAGGCTATAAGAGAGTTTCACAAGCTTTATCCTGAGGTTGGTTTTGTGCTTGGTATCTCAAATATCTCTTTCGGACTTGCAAAACATGCAAGAGAGTATTTAAATTCGGTATTTTTGCATCACTGTGTAGAGGCGGGACTCTCTATGGCTATCGTAAATGTAAAAAATATTATCCCGATGCACAAGATAAGCGATGAGCAGAGAAAAGTTTGCGAAGATCTGCTTTTCAATAGAAGAGAGGAGGGCGATCCGCTTTTTAAATTTATAGAGTTTTTTTCAGATGTCAAAGAGACAAATCAAGAAGAAGAGGATGAGGCTTTTAAGAAACTTAGCAATGAAGAGAAGAT
>JAMOOV010000095.1 GCA_027065125.1 Campylobacterales bacterium
TTCTAAGAGGCTTTAACTCCTCTTGAATCTCTTTTACTTCTGCTTTATGCTCTACTTGTTTTTTCACAATCTGATAAATCCTCTCTATACTCATATTCACATTTTGGAGTAGTAGGATTTTTGAGGTTTCATCTACAATATTGTCAACGGTTTTATCTTTTCTTCTTGATATATTGTTTGCAGCCTTATTGATTATTTTTTGTAGTGATTTTTCATCAATCTCTTTTTTTTCTTTTGCTTTTTGATTCATCTTTGAGGTGATTTTCTGCAAAAGTTGTTTTGGATCTATATATTTTTTTAAAAGAGATAAATTGTTATCTCTGACTAAATCTCTGTCAATCTCTTTTTTTGCATTCCTACTGTTCATAGTAGCTATCTGCCACATCTGACTTTCTTTCATGTCTGGGAATCTCTTTTTAAGTTTTTCCACCTCCGCTTGGATTTGTTTTCTTCTTTTTGAAAACTCATCAATCACATCCTCTTTTACCTCTTTTAATTCGTAAAAGTTTTGTTTCTTGTCTGTCATCCGAATATCAATACCTGCTTTTTCTAACTCTTGTTTTAGCTGATAACGATAGTATGAGCCTAGATTCTTAACGATTTTAGAGTGTTTTTTAAGCAATTTTGCCATATCTAACGCTCTATATTTACCATCAGGGCATAAAGTGACATTTGCTATTACGCAATGAGTGTGTAGAAGTGGGTCTAGTTCTCTACTGGTATTATGGATAAATTTTGAGGAGATCATATTACTGGTTAAAAATTTTTTTTCAACACCTTTGATTTTTTGTCTTGAACGCATATGATTTTTTTCTATATGATCTAGTGTCATATTTACTGCGTTATCATGAAACTTTAACAACTTTTTTGCCAGTTCTGGGTTGTCTTTTACAGCCGCTTCATAGACAACAGATAAAGACTTAGCCGGCGTAAATACAAAATCAAAAGCTGGAACGGAATCCTTATTTCGTTTTGCTCCTAAATTTTTCCCTGTGTGAGGGTCTTTACCATTTAGTAAAGAGATAAAATCATTATGGTTTAAATCATTAAGATTAAGCTTTTCTTTTAGCTGACCGTAGAACTCACCCACAATCTCGTGGGTGTAGTAGTTCTCTTGCCCTTGTGTATAGTAGGTTTGGGCTTGTTCCATATTTAGTTTTTTAACGGATAACATGATAAAAATTGACTCCTTAGTAAAATAATTGCCTTATACTATATTCACAAAATCAGCGTTACTGACTTTGTGCTAACTTATAAACTTCTCCTTTTCTCCCTGCTTCTAATATCTCTTTTACAATCACTGTATCTTTAGTCAAAACTTCAATATCTAAAAATTGCTGAAATAATTTGTTTATAAAATCTTTTGTCTCATTTGTTTTTTGTAGCAGTAAATCAATTGATTTGTTTTCAATATCTGCATTAATTGCCTCAAATAATTCAGTAATAAGTGCAATTTGCTGATTTATCTGGATTTGTGATTTTACATACTCACCTGCTGCTAATTCCATATTTTCGATTTTTTCATCAAGCTCTTTGTATTCGTTATGAACTTCCCATATCACATTAGATCTTATATTTTCTTCTGTAGTTTTCTGATATTTCTTTTCAACCTCTATGAAATACTGTCTTACTTCTCTCCCTTTCTGTGTGCGCGATGCCATAGCGATATGTTTCGCTATATCCAGAGTCATTATGTATTCTATTGCTACTGTTGCCCCTGTTTCTCGTTTCACTTTTTTATTAAAAACTAAATAATCTAAATCTTTTTCTAAATTAAGACTTTCAATCTGATTTTTTATCCAATCACCAAATTTTTGTTTTGTTTCCAAAAACTCCCATAGCTCTCTTGCGTTTGCTGTTTTCTGAGTTTCCCCACCTATTGCCTTGCTTGTAACTTTGATAAGATTTGCCATTTTTGACACTCCTGATATTAAATTTTTGAGATGTGTTTTAATCTCTTATCTGTATTCACAAACACCCTCATTTTTGCCATAAAAGATGAATAAAATTAGTTTTTCACTTTTTTATGAAAAACTAAACTCACTTTTCCTCGTTTCACTTTTATGTGAAATGAGGGTAAACTCCGTAAA
>JAMOOV010000096.1 GCA_027065125.1 Campylobacterales bacterium
ATCAAAACTGCTACCAAGCATAGCTTGAAGCTCTTTTAGATAATCATATATAAAGGCGGGGTTTTGAAGCTCTTGTATATGTAAAAAATTTATATTTTTATAGTACTCCATATTGTTTGTAGCAAGAGCCGTGCCGAAACTTCCTCCCACAAACCTAACATAATCCATCAAAACGATAGCAAGTTCCCCCTTCTCTTTCGGTACATTTTGCAAAAGAAGTACCGTTGCCGGAGCAAAAAACAGCCCCATGGCTATACCAAACGGCACAGTCAAAAGCTCCGCTCTTGCCAACGGTGTATAGTAGTTGAGTTTTGGCATCAAAAAATAGGAGGTCAAAAGATATATAATGGTGGAGTACAACAGCACCTTTTTAGCACTCAATTTATCGCTTAAAACTCCTGCTAACGGAGCAAAAAAGCCTATAAAAATCGCAAAAGCAAATACGGCAATCCCGGCATCA
The DNA here is from genome assembly GCA_027065125.1 of Campylobacterales bacterium. Taxonomy (GTDB): domain Bacteria; phylum Campylobacterota; class Campylobacteria; order Campylobacterales; family JALSKU01; genus JALSKU01. The sequence continues at coordinate 461 of JAMOOV010000096.1, forward strand.
AGAGTGGGCAACATCTTTATATGCTCGTAATATACGGGCAAAAGATAGAAGTATTGATACATGCTAAAGCCCATTATAAAAAGATACAACAAAATTCCATTGGTAAAATCAAAACTCTTAAATAGTGAAAAATCGATAAGTTTATGTTTTGAGCAAATTTCGCTCAAGATATATAAAAGATATCCTATAACTGACATAAAAAATAAAAATCCTATAAGAGTATCATTGAACCATCCTCTTTGCTGACCTTTCGAGAGCATGATCAGAAGTGAAATTGTGCCGATACTGATAAATAGCAAACTTACAAAATTAAACTTCAATTTTTCAAGTTTCAAATCTTTGGGTAGATAGATAAGTCCGGCTATCGTCAAAATTATCCCCACCGGAACATTTATGAAAAATACCATTCTCCAGCCGTAATACTCCGTCAAATAGCCTCCGAGAGTAGGACCTAATGCGGGAGCAAAACTAACCCCAAGCCCAAAGATACCCATAGCCAACCCCTGCTGTTTAGGCGGAAAATAGGAAAATATCATGATATGGCTCGTTACCATGATAAGAGCTTCAGCGACTCCCTGAAAAACTCTAAATATAACAATACTTGCCAAAGCATCGCTTATACCACACAATAAAGATGCAACCGTAAATATAGCCACACCGACTATAAAAATCTTTTTAGCACCGTAAGTTTTTATCAAATACTCCGTTATCAAAAGAGCTATTGCCGCAGCTATCATGTAGCTTGTGATGATCCACTGAACACCATACATATCGCTCGATAAGGGTCCTGTTAGTTTGGGAACTATAACATCCACAACGGTAGTATCAAGTACTGCCATAAAAGCACCCGTCATAACGATAATGCTAAAGATTGTCCTCTCGCCGAGGGTTATATCCCAGCTCTCTTTTTGCATCTAATCTCTTTTTATGGCGATATTCAAGCTCATTCCCACTCTCAACCCCTTTTTCTCTTTTAGCTTTATCCTGATCACAAATCTCTGATCAAGCTTGGTAAACTCTCCGCTTGCTATATCTCTGGGAACAAGTGAAAAAGTTGAAGCCGATGCGGGAAGAACAGACTCCACAACTCCTTTAAATTCTCTATCTTTTATGGCATCAGCCGTGATAGATACACTATTGCCTCTCTTTACTCCGTGCAATTTTTTCTCAGAAAGCAAAACTTCGGCATATATATCATCAAGATTTACCACGGCATATATAGGGTACCCTTTTGCAACAACTCTTTTATCGTTTACAAATCTTTTAGCCACAACACCGTCAAACGGAGCATAAATCTTACAATAGCTTATCTTGTTCTCTATCTCTTTAATGCTATCTTTCAAAGCATCTTTTTTATAATTTAACGATTTGATCTCTTTTGACAACTCCTCTAAAAGCAACTCTTTATTGATAGCAAGATTTAACTTCTCTTTTACATTGCTTAGATTTGTTTTGGCGGATAAAAGCTCCTTTTTTTGAGCAAGTATGGCATTTTTCAAGGAATTTCTTGATGTTAACACTTGTTCATACTTGTTTTTGGATATCAATTTTTGTTTTATTAGATTTTTAAATCTCTTGACATCTTTATTTAGCTGAAAAAGCTTATCTTGAGAAGCC
>JAMOOV010000097.1 GCA_027065125.1 Campylobacterales bacterium
GATATATCACTCTTTACTTTTATGATCTTAGGATATTCATCTTGGTCATCAAGCATTGCCAAAACACTCAAATCTCTCTTTTTGATGCCACTTTTTTGAAAACTGTTTTTAAAAGCCTTTAAATTTACATATGCAAAAAGTATTTCGTTTTTATTGATATTTTTATCACTTACCATAAAACCTCTTCTGTTTAACTCTATAAAAAGCGGCTTGCCCTGAAATCTCAAAAATATAAATCTATTATGCTTTTTAGTATAAACCTCTTGAGCGATATTGCTCAATTTTAACTTCACGGCATAATCCAAGGCACTCATGCCATCTTTATCTTTCAAGCCTCTTTTAGCATATCTCTCAAGCAGTATCTTAACCATAGGTTCGTTTTTGTGTTTTACTTCTATTATCAATGGTGTTATGCCGTCTTTTTTTGACTGCACATTTATTTCGGCTCCGTACTTTATAAGAAATTTGATAAAATATTTATCTTTATTTAGTCTCATAGCAGCTATCAAAGGAGTATCGCCGTTTTTGTCTCTGGCATCTATATCGGCTCCTTTGTCTATCAATAGTTTAGCAACTTCTTGATTGTAGCTACAGTTTGGTAAATTCTTTGTCACAAGAAGTAGTGGGGTGTTACCGTTTTTATCTTTTTGGTTTACATTTTTGTCGTTTATCATGCTTTTTAATTTATCATAAGATTGGTTAGAACAACTATGCAGATAATCAAACACACCGTTTGCAAACGACATATTTAAACATAAAAATATAGACAATATTATCTTTTTCATAAAAGTCTCTCCTTAGAGTAAAATCAATAAACTTTTCAAAGCTTGAGTACTTAAATTTCTCGGTTCAACACCTACTGTTTTCAAAGCCTTTTCAAATACAAATGACATTTTATCAAAAATAGACTCAAAAGAAAGATTTGATGGGGAAAATAGACTCTCTTTTTTATTTTTAATGTATTGTAAATTATTTATGAGTTTTACGGAAAACTTATTGTTTTGTTTTAATCTTTTTTGAAGTTCGATTTGCCAATTGTTTTGCCAAGTTAAAAAAAGATAATTGCCGTTTTTATCTTTTGCGACTTTAATTTTCCAAGATATTGCCTGTAAAAGAGCATATGCCTTTTGAAGTTTTTGAGGATCATATTGTAAAGCACTTATCTTATGAAAATCATTCCTGTCAAATGCTTGATAAAACATTTTATAAAGCCCTACGACAAGATAATCTCCTCTATATTTTACACTCTTTTCACTAAAAGCTTTTTTTAGACATTTTTTATAATCTTGTGACATAAAAATCGTATCAGAGTTATTTTTCATATCTATTTTTAAAAGATATTTGATATTTTTGCTAAAAATCTTAGGGTTTCTTTTTTGCAATTTTATTTGCAAGTTTAAAAGCAATTCATCTAAATCAAGCTGATATTCTCTCATCCGACTCGCACCACTTGTTTGAAAAATTGAGTGAGAAAAATCATGTTGTTTTGAAGAACAGCCCCCAAATAGCAAAATTAAAAGAAAAAATAGCCAAAATCTAATCATTGAGCTTGTATTCCACGAAAAATTTATACTTCTCTTTAGCTTTTAGTTTCATGGTGTATAAAACCTCTCTCGCGGAGATATTTTTCTCTTTGCATATACCTTTGCAAGTGGAGCTTATCTCGTATCTTCCCTCGATAGGATATCTGTTTTTAAAAAGTATCTCTCTTTGTTTGATATCTTTATTATAAAGGGTTATCTCGATTTTAGTATGAACAAATCTTCTATTTTTGGATGCTTTATAGTATATTTGGTTGATTTTTGCTTTTATATCGAAAAACTTGCCAATATTTAGCTCTATATCATCATTTGCCGTTTTATCGTTTATGTTGTTTTCGCCTACAAAGTGCAAAATACCCTCTTTATCTTTTTTAAAGACTCTTATTTTTCCTTTTGGCAAAGCTTTCCCCAAAGAGTTGTTTTTGCTATTTTTGATAGTTACGATATGAGATAGAGTAAACTCTCTTTGCCTTCTTGCGGGATATAAAGATAGATAAAAACCGCCTTTTGCAAACTCTTTGTAGTTGATATTTTTAGCACTTAAAAATCTTAACTGCTCCATGCCCTTTGGTATATTCGCTTTAAAAGGGATTTTGTATATATGGTATCCTCCGAAAGCTTTACTTTCTATCTCGGGAGGTACGGCATCGCTTTGGACGGAGAAAGAGGCTTTTTGTAAAACTCTTACTCTTCTTTCGTTTACATTTACACTTCCTGCCATGCAGTAGATTTTGCAATTTTTATACTCCGTGCCACTGTTGTTTTTTATGTTTATCCAGCCCTCAAGCGAACTTTTATTGCCAAGTTTGAGTATATAGTTGGCACTCCATCTTAAATTTTTTACAAGATAAGATAGATCCAACTCTTTTTTGCCTCTATTTGCTTTTACTCTCCAAATCAAAGAGGCTTTTTTCTCTTTTAAAGCTTTTGGGATTTTATCGAAAAATATATCTTTTGTACTCACTTTAAAAATTTCTCCGGAGATATCCTCGATAGCGGCAAAACTTCCCTCTAAAGATACGATATACCCTTGAGCTATAACTCTATCGCCTGTTTTTTCGGTGGGTTTAAAAAAGTTTATCTTTAATCGGTGCTTTTTATAGCATGTTGCCAAACGATTGAAGTTTAGATTTGTGCCTTGTTGAAAGATTTGAGTCAGCCTATCTATTTTACCATCGGAAAAATCCGCCGTAGCACTTGCGGGTATGATGCTTTCTGGTAAATCTTCGCAAACTATATCGTTTATCCCCGATCGTCCTATCTCTACATCTCTTTTTTCTTGCATAAAGGCTATATTGTCATATATGGTTACTATCCTATCTTGAGGTTTGCTTGCAAAAAATGTATTTGCATATAAAGTATAATAGAAAAAAATTGTTAAAAGTATATATTTTTTCATATCCTCACTCCTTATTCTAAAGTTAATTATGATACAATAAAATATCAAAAAATAAGGTAAAATATGGAGATAAAGATATTAGTTCTTGTGATTGGAATGGTGGGCTTCATCATTTTTTTTATGAAAGCTCTAACAAAAGAACCAAAAAACAAAAAAAAGTAACTACTCCATTTCAAGACTCATAAGGTACATGTCCTCGCCGTCAAGAACTTTTAAGTTGCTACTTTGACAATTTGGACAGATATACTCATGCCGCTCAAGTTCACTCTGCTTCCCACAATCAAAACACTCTACCAAGATAGGCTGTATATTTACCACAAATTCCGCCCCATCACAAACACTGCCCTCTTTAAATGTTTCAAAAGCGGTTTTTAAAAGATCAACTTCAACCCCGCTTAAAACCCCTATCTTTACCACTACTTTGGTTACTTTTGTAGCATCATTTGCTTTTACTTGCTCTTCACATTGATTCATAAGTGATTGAACTATGCTATATTCATGCATTTTCTACTCCCAATTTGTTTTTCCAATTTTTTAGTTTTTGCTCAAAGTTTATCTTTGCATATGCGGGACTCGGACTATCAAGATAGTCATACTCTATAACCAAATCTTTAAAATTTTTCTCATAAAGTTTTAAAGCCTTTTTGCTTGTAAAGTATATCTTTTTTATATTTGGATACTCTTTTAAAAAGGCTTTTATATCGTTTGGTTTTATATCTTTGAGGTTGCTATCAAGAGAGTTTTGCCTTTTGCAACTTTGCACGACATCCCAAAGAGCGATACCGCACCTTTTTAAAAACTCTTTTTTGTCTTTTAAGCTTTTTGGCATCTCTTCGTTAAAAACACCCACCAAAAGCCTCCAAAATTGATTTCTCGGATGAGCATAGTAAAAATTCTCCTCAAACGACTTGATGCTCGGAAAAGTCCCCAGTATCAATACTTTTGAGTTCTTGTCCACAAAAGGCTCAAACGGATGAATATATCTTTTCATATATTAAACACTTCATCAATATTTGTTACAACTTTATATTTTACATCTTTTAGACTCTTGAAGTGCCTCTTTGCATACTCTATTTTAGCTTTTTCTTTTCCTTTTAATTCCATTGACTTTAAGCTACCTTTGGTTTCAGCCACCAGATAAACAGTATCTTTAAATTTTATACCAAAATCCGGATTGTAGTATCCTGCCGGAGTTGGGATCTTAAACTTTGATGGAAATTTTGCAAAAACTATCACTTCATCACTGCTATCCAAATTTTTTGCAAAAGATTTTTCGATAAGAGAATCGCATCTTAAAAAACTATATACACTTTTTTTAAGTTCGACTATATCTTTATCAATTTTACCTTTAAAATTGTTTATCGTCCAAATATCACTATCAAATTCTCCATTTTGAGTATACTGAATTGAGTTTATAAAGGTTGTTGCTTCCTCTTCTTCTATGATACTTTTCACTTTCAAAATAAACTCTTCAGGATTTATCTTGAAAAGTTCAAATTTTTGTCTATCAATACCGCTTAAAATCTTAGCTATCGTACTTCTTTTTAGATTTGTATCTTTACCGATCTCGCCAAGCAGATCATATTTTATATCTGATACGACTACACTTTTTTGGATGCTTTTGCTCTTTTGAACCTCTAAAAAATCGCCATCTAACTTGACCTCTTCCTTTTGACTTGCCTCGGTAACTTTTACCAAAACTTTTTTTATCTCAAGCTCTTTATCTATCCTTTTTGCAACTTTATTCGCAAGCTCATCACTATGAAAATCTATCCTATAGGTCGTTTTGAACTTGATCTTTTTCCAAAAATCTTCAAACTTTTTAAAATTTTCATTGGGTTTTAACTCTTTTATATCTATATTTTTTGCTTTTTCATTTTCTATTATATTGTTTAATGTTGTTGAAATATCAACTTTCTGAACTAGCTTGACAATATCTTCTTTATACTCCTCCAGCTCATCGCTCAATCCAAACTTACTGTTTTCAATATCGCTAAAAAGTTTCTCGGTTAAATGATACTCTTTGTCGATATATCCATTCATTTTAAATTCAAAAACCAAATTCATAGCCATCTTTTCATCAATAATTTTATCTTTCAGTTTACAACCTTTAATATTTTCAACACTAAAAATCATCTCTCTATCAATATTTTCAAAAATCTCCTCTTGCAAACTTCTTGCAAAACTATCATAACTCTCATTTGCTACGATAGTTAGATTATTAACCTCAAAAAACTCATCTTCTAAAATATTATTATCCATTCTGTTTCCATATTTGTCCACACAGATCCTAAGCCCTCTTCCTATCTCTTGTCTTTTTGAGATGGCTGATTGTGTATGTCTTAGAGTGCATATTTGAAAAATATTCGGATTGTCCCATCCCTCTTTAAGTGCTGAATGTGAAAATATAAATCTAACCGGAGTATCAAACGAAAGCAACTTTTCTTTGTTTTTCATAATAAGTTCATATACACTTTCATCATTTTCTTTTGAGTCTATCATCTTTCCTTTTTTATCTATACTAAAATACCCCTCATGAAGTTCACCAATACCAAATCTATTTAGATACTCAAAATACTCTTTATCAAAAAGATGCCTCATCTCATTTTTTAGACTCTCAAACTCCTCTTCAAAAATCTTTGCATACTTCCCCTTGCTATCAATCTCTTCATAATCTCTATATTTTTTAACTTCATCTATGAAAAAGAGGCTCAAAACTTTTATCCCTCTTTTAAAAAGCTTTTCTTCTTTTTCAAAATGGCTTTTTATAGTCTCTCTTATCTGTATTCGCCTAAGTATATCTTCATTTGTCTCGCCACTTATAACACCCGGCTTTAAAGTAAGTCCATTTAAAAATCTAATCTCACTTGTTAGCCCATTTATCTCACTTACAACAAACCCATCTTTATACTCAGCTAAATTATTTGATAGTTCATATAGATTATCACCCTCTTTTAAAGTTTTACTGACTTTTTTTATGCCGCTTTTTTGTTTTATTTCAAATTCTATCTTTGCTTTTGGATAGGTTTTGTCACTTAAGATTATCTCATCAAGATAAACATAACTTTGTGTTGCAGTCGTTCCTTTTACCTCGATCCCTTTTACACTTATCTTTTTAACAAGCTTTTTATTAAAGGCATCAAGAGCATCAAGTCTATAGGCTTGATTATAAAGATTTTTATGTGTCGCAGAATATCTTAAAATAAAAAGGGGTTCAAACTCTTTTAACTTAGTCTCAGCGGTTTTGCCAAATTTTTGTGGCTCATCTATGATCAAAATCGGTCTGGTTGATTTTATAACATCCATAGGTCTATTTGAATTCATAAGATCCAACTCTTCATAAATCTTTCTTCCGTCTTTGCTTCTTGTAGCAAATGCTTGATAGTTTATGATCATCACCCATATATCATTGTTAGAGGCAAAGCTTTTTATATCCGTCAAGTTGCTTGATCTTTTTGTATCATAGATAAAATATCTAAGCTTTTTCCCATAAATCTCTTTAAAGTGTTCTTCGGTTATCTCCAAACTTTTATGCACACCCTCTCTTATCGCAACAGATGGAGTCATTATGATAAATTTTGAAAATCCATATCTTTTATTTAGCTCAAATATCGTTCTCGTATATACATAAGTTTTTCCCGTCCCTGTCTCCATCTCAATGGTAAAATTAAGATTATCTAACTTTTTTGATGGTTTTAGAGAGTTTTTCTTTTGAACTTTTTTTAAATTTTTTAAAATCTCTTCATTAGTTAGTCCGATCTTTGGATTTGCAAAAGAATTCACAATGATCTCTTCTTCAAAAAGCCCATTTTTAAACATTTCCTTATCAAATAGACTTTTTATAAGCTCACTTCTTGGCTGTCCCTCAAAAATATCACATATGCTATTTACTGCATCTATTTGATAATCAAGCTCTTTAAACTTTAGTTTCATTTAGAATCTCTTATTTGTTTTACAAACTCATCAAAATCTGATTCTATTAATTGATATTTATTAAATTCATCATACTCACTATAAGCTTTTTTAAGAGCTTTTTGATGTGATACTTTACCAAATCCATCAAGTATTTCATATTCGTTAAACTCTAAAAATTTATCAACTACATTTGCAAACTCTTCCATAGTAAAAGTTTTTCGTTTTTCTATAAGTCTTTCTATATAATCAAAAAACGAAGAAATTGTTCGCTCAAGCTCTTTTATCTCTTTTTGGCTTAAATAATTTTTTGCAACTATTACATCACTTTTTAGTATCCTTCCTTTTGGAGAATTTTTCCAGGTGGTAAGTCCCATGTTCGGCTTATTTTTATCAGCATTTTCATAAATAATTTCTGCTGCTGTTTTTCCCGTAATAGCATAATGAAATTTATTCTGAATATTTGCATAAAAATTTCTCGTTATTTCACTTTTGGGGTCATAATCTATACTGCATTCTGCAAAGACATCTGTGATTTTTTGATAAATTCTTCTTTCACTCGCACGAATTGAGCGAACTCTCTCAAGCAATTCATCAAAATAATCTTTTTCAAAATATTTACCTTGTTTTAATCTCTCATCATCAAGCACAAAACCTTTTATAATAAATTCTCTTAAAACTTTTGTAGCCCATATTCTAAACTGAGTGGCTCTTTTACTATTTACTCTATAACCTACGGCTATTATTGCATCAAGGTTATAGTATTTTGTTTGATATTTTTTACCATCTGCAGCAGTATGTTCCAAAATGGAACTAACTGAACTTTCATCCAATTCACCACTTTTAAAAATATTTTTTAAATGTTTTGTAATAGCCGGTCTTTGCACTCCAAAAAGCTCTGCCATCTGCTTTTGAGTAGCCCAAATTGTTTCGTCTTTTATAAATACTTTTAGCTTAACATTTTTATTTTGGTCTGTGTAGATTATAAAATTTTGAGTCATATTTTAACCTTCTTAATGTTTTATCTGAGTTATTTTAAATTCAATATCTATACTTTTCATTTTTTTAATTAATTCATTCAATTCAAATTTAGCAATATTTGATTGAAATTTTTCTATATCTTTTTTAATATCTCTATCACTTTTATCTTTGATTGCTAATACATAAATTATATTCTTATCAAATAATTTCAAAAACTCTTCTTCACTATTAACTTGTCCATTATATTTTTTACTTCTTTGCATTTTTTCATATATTTTTTTTAAATAATTTTTCCCACTTAAAATATCTTCTCTTAATCTTTCAGCAGAAGTAAAAATCTGAGAACTTAAATCTCTCATTGCACCATCAAAACCTTTTTTTACATGATATAGATATACATTTTCATTATCAAATCTTAATATATCACAAAATTCTATATTTTCAGGTGTAATAGTATCTAAAACAATGGTATTAGTCTGTCCTTTGTATTTTAAATTATATTCTCCTTCTTTCTCCTCATCCCAAGGAAAATTCAATCCACTAATATAATTATTAACAATAAAATTTTTACAATTTTGGTTTAGTCTATCAATGAAATTATCTTCAATATAATAAAACTTTCCATTTATCAAAAAGTAATTTTTTCCGTTATATTCAAATTCATTAATTAAATGATTAAAAATTGTATCTTTTGTTAAAAGATTGCCTTCTTCATCATACGAAAATACTTCTTTTGATAAAATATGTTTTTCAAAATCATTTTGAGTTTTACTTTTAAAGTTTTGCACTATTTGCTTTAATAAGTTATCTTTTTCAAATTCATAAGTGCAACATTTATATTTATCAGCTAATAGAAATTTTTCTAAATCTTTATGATAAAACTCAAAATTTTCTGCAAAGAAATTCAAATTATTTTTATTTTCATACAGTAATTTTAATATTTTAGTTTGTAAATTTTTAATTAAACTTTCATCTTTTTTTGAATTAAGAAGTTTTATTTCGTTAATAGGAAAATTAGGGTCTTCTTTCAATAAGTTATTTAAATTACTCACAATTTTAATCATTTCATCAAATGTTATTGATTGATTTAATTTAAAACTATTTTTTGCTATACATTGTTTAGTCTCTTCATTCTCTAAACCTAATTTACTTGCTGTTTCTTTATCTATATAAGCAGAAATTTCTTTATAAATGTTTCCAAAATTATCATTTTCATAAAAATTATATTCATTTCTAAAATATTTTGCTATTCCAGCAATACTACCTGTTATTCCAAACTCTTTTGCAGATTTTAAAATTTTTTCATTTTTATCTTTTGCAAGTCTTGCTAAAATTTCTATACCAAAATTATCATCTATAAAATTTTGTATAGTAAATGCTCCATATCCTCCACAAATAGCATATATTAGTTTATCTACCTTGTGATATAAAAATAAAATAAAACTTTCATTTTTATTTTTTAATTCTTTTTGAATTTCCTCACCATTTTCAACAATATTTTTTAAAAATTCTTTCCATGGAGGTTTTATTTTTGTATGTTTTCTATAAAAAAGATAAAGTTCAAAATTATCTAACTCCAAATTTTTTAATTTTTGAAATTTAAATTTTTCACCATTATTTACCTCTAATCTTTTTAATAAATTTCTTTGTTTTTGTTCATAAGTTTTTTCATTACTATCTAAAATATCATAAATTTCTTTTGTAGTTTTACTATTTTTATGTATTAAATATATTCCAACTTGCCATTTCTCACTCATAAAACTCCCTTTTATACCACCCAAATATCGCTCTCTGGGCTTAGTTCTTTTAAACTCTCTTCAAAATTTATTTTATCGCTATCATTCGCAAAGCTATCATCTTTTAAAACTATTTTTAGAGGATTGTATTTTGCTAACTCTTTTGCCAAATTCTCATCTATTTCATTATCAAAACAAGCAATTAAAGAATTATACTCAACGAAATATACAATTTTACCTAAAATCTCTTTTGTCTCAATATTTAGAGTTAATTCAAGTCCAAGATTTAGGATAACTTCAAAAAGCAGATCCAAATCATCTCTATCAGGTTTTATATTGCTAATATCTTCAAAAAGATTTTCTTGAGTATAGTCGCTTATGTTTTTTTGCTCTTTGAAATTGGAAGTGTCGGTTTTTAAGTATCTAAAGCCAAAGTCAAGATTTGAGGTTTTAGGATTTAGGGTTGGGGATTGAGATATTTTTTCTCCTGCTCTAATTATTCGCTCTCTACCTATATCGCAGATCGTTTTGTATCCGGCTTTGTAAGCTTCGCTTTTTTCATCTACCTTTTCTGGGATTTGCACCATTATAAATCGTCTATTACCTCCATCTTCGGCATTTAATTCCATTACTCCATGAGCTGTTGTAGCTGAGCCACTAAAGAAATCAAGGATAATGTCGTTTTTTGAGGTTGACAATTGAATAATTCTTTTGATTAATTTTACTGGTTTAGGATAATCAAAAAATGCTTTATTATCAAATATTTTTTTAGTTTCTTGTCTTGCTTCTTGTGTATGCCCAACTTCAGAATTATACCAAATTGATTTTGGAACTAATCCTTGCTGAATTTCAGATAAAAATCTTTTTAATCTTGGAACATTATTTCCATCTTTCCCAAACCAAATTCTATTATCTTTTACTAATTCTTCAAATTTATTTTTACTAACTGCCCAACTTCTTCCTTCTGGTGGCAAAATCTTTTTCCCACTTGGTATTGTTATTTCATAGACATCTTTTTCTGTTTTTCTTGCAACTGTCAAATCTCCACTTTGCCAAGGACCTCTTGAGTCATTATCGGGATTTTTATATCTTGATATTTGTTCTTCGGTCATTGGTAATAAATTTCTATTAAATTTTTCTATATTTTTTGCATAACAAAGTATTTGCTCATGATTTAAAGAAAAATATTTTGCATCATTTTGTGGAGAAAATTTCTTTTCCCAAATAATTTCTTGTATATAATTCCCCTCTCCAAAAACCTCATCACAAATATGCCTTAAATTATGCACTTCATTATCATCTATACTTATAAAAATCGCTCCATCATCTTTTAGTAAATCTCTTGCAATCAAAAGCCTTTCATACATCATACTAAGCCAATCACTGTGAAATCTGCCGTTGCTATCGGTATTTTTATATAGTTTTACTCCTTCGCTATCTACTGCTTCAACCTCTTCTTCAT
>JAMOOV010000098.1 GCA_027065125.1 Campylobacterales bacterium
AATGATGAGGACTTTGAAGTCGCTATACTTCTCTATAAGCCCTGCAAGAAGTGCTATGTTTTTAGCTCTTTTGTGAGAGTATAAGTCTTCACCGAGGATGAGGGAAAAACTATCTTTCTTGGCTAAAAATTTTGTCAACTTGGCATCAAAGTCATCATCTATACCTATCATATCATATAGAAGATTTTTTTCTACCTCGATAGTTTCCTCTATGCTTTCCCCATCAACCTCTTTAGTCTGAGTAACTTTTTCTATTTTTTTGTAATTATTTAAAATATCTACAACTTCGGACGGCAAAGCTTCTTTATCACAAAACTTATCTATCAAAAGATACAGTATCGCCTCTTCACTTCCCACTTTATGCTCAATCTGCATAACATTTTTACCATATCCTTGTACTATTGGATCACCTACCGGATGAAAATATAGTCCGGCACCTTTATTCATGGTAATGGCATTATTAAAGGCATATCCGCAATTTGGATTATCGGTTTTAATGGCACTACCTACCGAAATAACAAAATTACTATCTTTGATACTCCTCAAGTCTCCACTATATATCGTATGTCCGCTCTCTTTGCCAAACTCATTCAAAAATTCTTGATAAACTTTGGCTGAATTATTTATAAGCTTATAGCCGAATTTCTCTTTTAATTTTTGAAGGATAAAAGCTTCCTCGTTTGTTATAAAACCATCAAATTTTATAGTATCAGCTTTTTTAAAGGCTTCCATAGCTTTATCAAAAGCTTTTTCATCCCTTTTTGCACCTCTGTTTGCAAAATCAAAACCAAATCTGGCCGCTCCGTTTATCTTTACATAGTGAAATTCATTTGTTACCCTAAATATCTTATCTTCGGGGTTGTCTATGCTTTTATGTCTAACTTCATAGTATATTGCGGAACAGTCGCTACTGTGAGGGTTGGATGCTGGAATTTTTTTAAGTTCCCAAGCATTTGACTTGTATTGGAAGTCGCTACTCACAAGAGCTCCTACCGGACATACACTGATACACTCTCCACAAAATGTACAATCAAGCACATCTCCGTTTACCGTGCCGATGATTGACTTTTGAAGTTTATTCCACATGGCATAGGCATCTTTCGGCATAAGCTCTTTTTGCTCTTTAGAAAGAGTTTCTCCTCCTCTTTTTACAAGTTTCAAAGCAACATCGCCTATCATATCTTTACATACTGTTATACATCTCTCGCATACTATACACAAAGATGGATCATAATTTATAAGCCCCCATTTTTTAGGACTTCTATCGCAATCTTTAATGGCATAACTTTGAGAATCTACACCCATATAAAGATTATTGTTTTGAAGTTCGCATTCTCCGCTTTGATCACAAACTCCGCATTGTAAAGGATGATTAACATCATAAACTTCCATGATAGCTCTTCTCTCTTTAGCTATCTCTTCGTTATCTGTTATGATATTCATACCATCTTTCGCTTTGGCATTGCATGAGTAAACCCTTTTGCCATCAGCCTCAACAAGACAAAGCCTACAAGCAAGAGTTGGAGAACACTCTGTCAAATAGCAAAGAGCCGGGATATATATACCGTTTCTTCTTGCTATATTTAAGATAAATTCACCCTCTTTCGCTTTACACGATTTTCCATTTATATTTACAGTTATTTCACTCATTTTTCACTTCCATTTACATCAACTTTATTGGCAAGTATTTTGGCTCTAAAATATCTATAGTTTGACAACACATCATCACTATGCAAAATAGTGTCAAAAAGAGATATTTCGGCAATAGTACCTTTCAAATTTTTATCTATTTTAAATTTTCTTTTTATCTTAAGCTTTCCCAAATCAACAAAAACATCATCTCCCGGATTTAATTTTGCCAAAATTGCAAACTGTGAAGAACCATGAAGAAATGCTTTGTCTTTTAACTCATGACATTTGCTTGTAAATTCATTAAATTGATGCACCGGCTCACACCTATAAACAACAACACCGTCAAAACTATCTATCTCCTCTATCTCTTCGGGGATTCTTGTTTTGGTTCTTCTTGTTATGTTTTTCAAGAGATAGCCTCTGTGTTCTTCCCCAGAGT
>JAMOOV010000099.1 GCA_027065125.1 Campylobacterales bacterium
TTATCTTTTATATCGCTTCTTGCTGAAGATATAATGATGGGCTTATTATATTTTATCAATTTTTCACATATTTCGATCCCGTCAAGTCCGGGAAGACTCAAATCCAAAATAACAAGATCAAACTTTTCTATATTTGATTCTATATAGGCAAGCCCTATAAAAGGATCAGCATGATTGCATACTTCCATATCATATTTTTTTAGATATGAGCTAAGCAAATATGCCAATTCTTCATCATCTTCTATCATTGCTATTTTTATCATTTTTTTATTATATCATAAACATTAATAGGCATTATATCAAGTTCATCGGCAATATCCTTTATCCTTCTGTTTGGATCTATATCTTTTACTCCTTTTGCCGTTAACACCTTTAAGGCATGATTTATATCTATATATCCCTCTTTTGACAACTCTTTTAAAGTTTTTCTTCCAAGCATAGACGGAGTGCTGTTTTTGTGGTTTGTAGAGTTTGTCGGCTTTATGATGAGATATAGTTTTTCAGGGCTTAAGCCGTTGTTTTTGGAGATGGTTTTTAAGTTTTGATTTGTATTGAACTTTATCCCTCTCTCTTTTAGTTTCTTTTGAGCCGTTTGCAAATCTATGTCGGCTTTTTTACAAAAAACTTTAAGAGTTGATAACTCAGCATGGCCATACAAAGGCTCTCCAAGTTTTTTAGCCCAATTATTTTTTATATATGCTTCAAAATTTAAAAACATATTAAAAGGAGGTATATAAGATAGTGTTCCGGCTACAAAAATAAAATTGATGCCAAGAGCTATAAGAACTTCTTTTTTTGTAAAAGAAATTTTCTTAGCACTATTTTTTATATAGTTTAATATAGGTTTCCAATTGTAATATATATGTAAACTTACAAAACTTACAAAAAGCACCATTGATGTAGTATGAATTTCTCCATATTGATCTTTGCTCAATCCCCAAAGTTTCCAATCGCTCCAATATGCAATCCGACCATGCGGGGATATAAAAAGCATAATACCCGTATATGTCATAACTAAAAACGAAATAAAGATTGTTAATGATGTTATCTTTCTCATCTTGCTAATCCTCGCATTGCTCCTCTTCTTTGACCATTATAGTATCTATTTTGTAAAGAGATGATATAATCCGTTATATTTTTTAAATCATTTTTATCGATATTTGGAAAAGACGGCATAGCAATATTTGTAAATCTTGGATATTTTCCTTTGCTTCCATTTATGATGGCATTTGATATATTTGTTTTTGCAGTTTTCAAATCATACCATCTTAGATTTCTTCTTGCGATACCGGCAAAAGCGGGTGCACTTTTCGGACCTACGATATTGTGACAAGCCATACAGCCATTTTTCTGAAGTAGTGTTTGTGCATCTTGTGCAAAACATAGCCCCAATCCTACTCCCAAAATCAATCCTGAGATTATAAGTTTTTTCATAACCACTCCTTTTTATATATGATCCGAATTTTAAGATTATAAAATTAATGAAAAATTAATAGATTAAGATATGTGGCAAATTTCTTCTAATATTTTCTCACATAGCTCTTTGTCGTAGTTAAATCTAAATTCGATCTCTTTTAAGTAGTAAAAAAAATTTTCTCTTTTTATACCTTTGTATTTTAATATCTCCTTTTCAAAATAGTTCCAAAACTTGACTATAAGATTGTCTCTTTTTTGAAGTTTTGAAATTTTGTTAAACATCATAAAATTTGCAAATTCTTTATAATAAGCTTTGTCCGCTCCGTCAGTCAATAATTCATTTTTATAAATATTAAGATCAGGCATAATGATATTGTAAATTTTATCCTCATAATGAAATGTCAAAAAGTCAAAAGCATCAAAAATGTGGCTTTTATCTCTCTTTTTGGATTTTTCAAGATAGATGTATTCATCATATTCAATCACCTCTTTACCCTGAAAACACTCTTCATTATACGATATGATCTTTTTTCTAAAACCGTCATATCTGTTTTTTACGGTTATATAGTGAAAAGACTCTTTTTTTGCACACTCGAGAGCATTTAATCCTTTGCAAAAACACTTTACAACCTTAATATCTTGTTT
>JAMOOV010000100.1 GCA_027065125.1 Campylobacterales bacterium
CATCTTAATTAACACCTCAGGGTCTATAGACGGCCTACCTGTATGGGAATAAAGATGCTGCGTCTTTTTTCTAATGAAAGAGAAATCTATATACTTATCAATCAATCTTAGGATGTGATTTTCGGGTATCATATCCTTCATATTGATATAATAAAATAGATGCTCCTGTTTTGTTTTCTTACTCATCATATCAAAAAACTCCTAAAGAAAAATAAATAAAACATTAACCAACATAAAATAAAAGAAACAAATAACAGTGGTTAAAACCACTGTTATTATAGCATTTCCTGTTGATTAGGGCAAGGAAATAGGAGTTTTTCAACAGGCTGTCAAGATACGACCTATTTTAACTCACAAAATTAGGGATGCTACCTAATTATCAAACGGTAAAACAACTCCACCGTTAGGAGATATTTTTACATCAGTAGTTGCTTCTCCCTCGTTTTCTTTTCTTGTCAAGGGGAATTTTGGCACTTTTCTTAATATCATGCCTTTTGATACACTACCTCTTAAAAGATGGGCATAAGATATCTTTGGTGTAACTCTTGATATAACAATTTCACCAGCTTCCAACTCTTCGTAGCCAAGATACTCTCCCGTGTATGGGTCTTTTAATCTTTTTCCTTTTTTATAAGATTTAAATATATCTCCTTTATGAATACTGTTTCCTCCCTGATTGATAATGATATTGTTTGACGTTACAGAGATTATCATAGGCGGATAAATATTTGATAATATATGATACAAAATCTTATCCGCAATCTTATCTGAAGCATATGCCAAAATTGCCTCTGCGGACTTTAGATTATCTTTTTCTGGAATTGCAAAATTGTAAGAGATCGTTTCGCTCCATTTGATTTGCTGTGTAGCCATCGCAAGTATTCTGTATGAAATCGTAGCAACACAACAATAACCACCATCCGTATCCATAGGAATACCAAGATCATTTTGTCCTGCTTGTTCTTTTGATATCTTAAGATCTAAAAGTTTTCCTATAAAAAGATAGTCCGCACCAAGTCTTTTACAAAGTTTCAATAACTCCTCTTTTGAAGAATCTCCCGAGAGTATAAAGCTCTTTTCTGATTTATAATAATTGCTATTTTCCCTATCAAGTATTGCAAATTTTCTTGACTGGGTCAATTTACTTATAAGCTCTTGTGTAACTCTTGTCGAAACCTCTTTTCCATTTTCATATGAATTGAGTATATTGTAAGTTGATTTAAACTCAAGAGGGAAAATAACCATTTTTCTTCTACTTCTATGGCTAAAACCGGGAACTTTATATCTTAAGTGTTTTACTCTTACTTTTACATGCCAATTGCCACCCTCTTTATAGCTGTCTATTATGCTATAAGATCTTATGAAACCTCTTGTTGCCTCTACTATTTTTTGTCTTGAATGCTCGCTTACTGCAAAACTATTGGAGCTATTAGAATTTACAGATATACCTGTTTGCCTGATACTTTTACTATAGCTTCTTGCGGAGGCGATACTTACACCGTTTGTTTGCTTTACAACTTCAATCAAAGCATTTTTTATAGCTTCTGATCTTGTATCTCCAACTCCCTGGGCAATACTATAACTTGTTAATATCTTAGCATTTATACTGATGCCAAGAAATATAAAAAAGATAAAAAAAGTTGATTTTTTCACTTGTCGATCTCCTTCTATATTATGCTTTGTTCTCTAAAAATCATTGATATCGTTTACAACTTTACTCTCTCCTAATTTTTCTTGATATTTTCTGTGTTTGGTTTTTTTTCTATGTTTACCAAAGTCTTCTACAGCTTTTAAAGTACTATATCTCCATACTCTTATAGCTCCGACAAATTTTATCTTTTTATCAAGAGTGTATCTCCATGTTTTAACTGTAGAGATGCCTTTTAAACTGGCTCTTGCACTACTTCTTGCCGAGTTGTTTGTAATCTTTATGATATTTTTAATGCTTTTTTCAATAGTATCCGAATTTGCCTTTACTTCTCTTTCAACATATTTTCTTATCTCTTCACCATTTTTTCTTACTTGTCTTAC
>JAMOOV010000101.1 GCA_027065125.1 Campylobacterales bacterium
ATCATTTTGCAAAGCTGTAATATCATTTACTATTTGAAAGCCTTTGTCAAGTGCATATTTAAGACATAAAGGAGAATAACTATCTAAAGAAAAGCATATTTTTTCATATAAATTCTTTTCATATATAGAGTCAATTATGGGTTTTAGTCTTTCAAATTCTGTTTTCTCGCTAAC
The DNA here is from genome assembly GCA_027065125.1 of Campylobacterales bacterium. GTDB lineage: Bacteria > Campylobacterota > Campylobacteria > Campylobacterales > JALSKU01 > JALSKU01. The sequence goes on from JAMOOV010000101.1 coordinate 175, forward strand.
GGTTTCACTACCGGGTCTTGAAGATACTGCACCGATATCGACGATAGTAGTACCATCTTCGATAAATTCTTCTATTTTTTCAACCGCACTTTCTCCTTTATATCTACTGCCTTCAAAAAAACTATCATCATTTGCATTTATTATAGCCATTATTTCTGGATTGTCGTAATCTTTTATTTTTGTAAATTTTTCAAACTCTTTAGCTATATTTTTCAATCCGAAAGGTTGTGTTTTTTCTTTTTTAATAAGGATATTTAATTCTTTATTTGTTGCTATCAAAAGAGCATCGGTTGTTTTATCCGTATTTAGTATGGTATTTTTACTTACTGCAAGATCTGCACCGATAGAAAGAGCATCCTGCTTTAGTATCAAAGCTGCCGGAGTTTTTAACTCTTTTATATATATAAAGTTCAGTTGCATTTTATTTTTCAGGAGAGTTTTACCCTCTTTTGTAACACCTATTTTATCCAGTATCCTATCTTTGTCTATTCTATTTGATATAAGTAGAGTTTTCATCTTTTTCCCATATAGTTAATATTCCTGCAATTATAACAAAAATTAAAGCAATACCATAACTTAAAAATAGATTTGTATTTGACAATATGACAAGCCATAGAGTTCCTAAGATAGGAGTTATATAGACAAAAATCGCAACCTTTGATGCTTCCCAGAGTCTTATAGCTTCTATCCACCAGATATACGATATGCCATTTATAATGATACCATTTATCGCTATAAAAAATAGACTGCTTGTATCTAAAAGTTTTAATCCATTAGTACAAAATACCCAAATTAGGCTAAACAAACTACCCCATATGAAAAACATCAGTGTTCCGTTTATAGGATCTACCTCTATCTTCTTAGATAAAACGGAAAAAAGAGCAAAAGAAAAAGCACCAATAAATACGACACTCAATCCTATTGGAAAGCTAAAGTTAAAAATAGATATATCGCCTTTGGTGATAACTATCACAACAGCTAAGAATCCGAGAATTATGGATAATATCTTTTTTAAAGTAAATTTCTCTCCCAATAAAAAAACAGATAAAATCACTATCAAAACAGGCCAAAGATACTGGATGATGATAACCTCTATAGGGTTTGCAAATTTGTATCCGAAATATATACATACATAGTATAAGAATGTACCTAAAAACCCGAGTATTGCAGTCTGCTTTATGATATTTTTGTCAAATTTAATGCTATATTTTGAAATTTTGGCATATATAAATATAGCAATTACCGAAAAGATATTTGAATAAAAAAGAAAATTAGAGCCATCTATTTTTTGCTGAGCCAAACTGGAAATAACAGGTATAAAACTCCATGCAAGTATGGATAAAAATGTGTAGAGTAGGGCTTTATTTTTGTTTTTCATCTCTGTTGAAGATAGTTAAAAGAGCTGTGCTAAGAAGAAAATCCGTTCTTGTGTTTAAGTCTGCAAGTTGAAGAGCATTCTCAAAGACTTCTATCTCTTGTTCGTTTAATTTTATTTCGTATTTGTGAATAGCTTCGTAAAATATGGTTTGCATAAGTTCTTTTGATTGATTTTTTGAAATCCTTTGATGCTCCTTGATAAATAAAAATATCTCATTTAAGTCCATTTTGCATAAATCTATCTCAAGTTTGTCTTTTTGTTTATGTTTTAATATATTGACTATTTTCAATCTTGATCTAATAGTCGGTAAAAAATTTGATTTGGAGTTGGATATGATGATAAATATCGTATTGCTTGGCGACTCTTCAAGAATTTTTAGTAGAGAGTTTTGAGCATATATGTTAAATGATTTTGCACAAATTAGAAGATATTTTGTTTTATCCTCTTTTATATAAGCTTCTTTGGTAACAAACTTGGCATCCTCTATCAAAAATTCATCTCTACAAAACTCTTTGATAATATATCTTTCTAATTTTAGATGAAGTTCATCTTTTGTGGACTCCAAATCATCGCAAATGATGATTAGATTGTTTTTTAAATCAAGCTCATTCACCCTAAATCTTCCATGCTAAGTTCAGAAAATAAAACCGCATCTATGCTTTTGTCAAAAAGTCTTGCTAACTGTATAAGTTTTAGATCAAGTAGATCGTCGCTTGAATTTAGATAAAAACTGTTTTGTATCTGCTCATCCATTATCCATAAAAAACTTTCTTCATGATGTTTGGCTATTTTTGCTCTTTGGCTATCACTTTTTCCTATATAGAAAAATGTGTATCCTTTGGGATATGAGATAGAGAGCATATCCTCGACTATATCTATCCTACTCTTGCTATTGGCTTCATCTATATCGCAAAGTAATTCTTCATATCTAACGATAGGTAAAAAAGGTCTATTTTTTTCAAAATTATTTAAAGTACAAGATAAGTATTTACCAAACCACTCTCTTTGTTTGTCTGTTATGATGATTGTTGTATGTCCGAGAAATATATTTTTAAGAGCGGAAGAAACAAGAGGTACCCATTCAAATCTTCTCTCTTCCATCCAACTCATCAAAGATTCGTCTTCTCTAATGGTTTCAAGTGTCCAAGCGAGAAATTTTTGCATCAGTTAGCTTCTATCCAGATGGTATGCATCATGAAGAGATCTAACGGCAAGTTCTCCATATTTATCGTCTATCACCATGGAAACTTTTATTTCACTTGTGCTTATCATTTGTATATTGATATTTTCTTTTGCGAGTGTGTCAAATGCTTTAGAGGCTACACCGCTGTGTGACTGCATTCCAACTCCTACGACAGAAACTTTTACAACCTTTGTATCAAACTCAAGTTGTTTTGATGCATCAAGTTCATTCATAACTCTTTTTGCTTCTTCTATTTCGTTTTCAGGGACTGTAAATCCTAAGTTTGTAACTCCATCAAGTCCTATATTTTGTATAATCATATCTACATTTATATTTTCTTTTGCCAATCTATTAAAGATTTTTGCGGCGATTCCAGGCTCGTCTTTTACTCCTCTTAAAGTTACCCTTGCTTGATTTCTGTCAAGAGCTACTCCGCTAACAAGTGGTTTTTCCATAATATTCTCTTCCTTTGTTATTAAAGTTCCTTCATTTTCATTAAAGCTACTTCTTGTGACCAGATTTACATTCAATTTTTTAGCAAGTTCCACTGATCTGTTTTGTAAAACTTTAGCTCCAAGACTTGCAAGTTCCAACATTTCATCATAACTTATCTTGTCAAGTTTTCTTGCTTTTGGTTCTATCCTTGGATCTGTTGTATAAACTCCGTCAACATCAGTATATATTTCACACAAATCTGCTTTCAATGCCCCGGCTATCGCAACAGCACTAAGATCACTACCCCCTCTGCCAAGAGTGGAAACTTCTCCATTATTGGTTATACCTTGAAAACCAGCAACAACAACGACTTTTCCCTCTTTTATATTTTTTTTTATTTTATTAGAATCTATCTTGTCTATTCTGGCTCCGGTGTGGATATCATCTGTATAGATTCCGGCTTGTCTTCCTGTCAAAGCTATAGACTTCAACCCTTTTGAATAAAGAGCGATAGAAAGTAGAGAGCTTGTTACTCTTTCTCCGGAACTAAGAAGAAGATCCATTTCTCTTTTTGGAGGGTTTTCTGTGAAATACTTTGCAAATTCTATAAGTTTATTGGTTTCTCCGCTCATGGCAGAAACTACTACTACAACATCGTTACCAGCATCTTTTGCTTTTTTAACTCTTTTGGCGACTTCATCTATTCTTTCTATATTTCCTACACTAGTGCCGCCATATTTTTGAACTATCAACATTTATAAATATCCCTCTTTTCTAAAATAATTTAAAACTTCTTTATATATCGGTCTTTTAAAATAAATTATATAGTTAAAAACATCTTTGTATTTGATAAATTTATAATCATCAAATTCGGGATGTTTTGTTTTCAGATTTATCTTGGCACCCTCTTTTAGCCTAACAAGAAAATATTTTTGTATCTGTCCGTCAAAGGGATACATTTTTTTGGCTATAATATTTGGAAAATCATAGCTTACCCATTTTGGATATTCGGCTACTATTTCAATATCATTTGTGCCTATCTCCTCTTTTAATTCACGAAGAAGAGCTTCTTTTGGGGCTTCTCCTTTGTCTATGCCACCTTGAGGAAATTGCCAACTATCTTTTATATCATTTCTACTTGCTACAAATATCTCACTTTTAAAAGGGTATTTAGGAGATACTATTATAGCTGCTACATTTGGTCTATATCTCTTTTTTTTATTTTCCATTTTCATTCTTGATTTAATTTTGTGTATAATTTTATCAAAATTACTATTAAGGTTTTATTTGTTACTCTATATTCATATACCATTTTGTGATAGCAAATGTTACTATTGTGCTTTTAATTCTTATGCAGATAAAATTTATTTAAAAAAATTTTATATGAATGCTTTGTTGGAGCAGATAAAGTTTGAATTAGATAGATTTGAAGTTAAAAAAAAGTCGATAGAGACTATATTTATAGGAGGAGGTACTCCGTCAACAATAGATGCATATATGTATGAAGATATTTTTACATATATAAAACCATACCTTTCAAACAAAGTTGAAGTAACAACAGAAGCAAACCCAAATAGTGCGACTGAGAAATGGCTACAAGATATGAACAAAATTGGAATAAATAGGATAAGTTTCGGGGTACAAAGTTTTAATGATAAAAAACTTAAGTATCTTGGCAGAAATCATTCTGCAAAAGTAGCTATAAATGCCATTGAAAATGCTAAAAAAGTTGGTATTGTCAATTTATCTTTGGATTTAATACATGGTGTACAAAAAGATAATAAAATTTTATTGAAAAGAGATTTGGATGTGGCATTTTCGTTACCGATAAATCATATAAGCACTTATCATTTAAGTATAGAAAAGAGAACAAAGTTTGATAAGGATAAAGTAAAAAACAGAGATATTATTGAAGAGCAAAGATGGTTTTATGAGGAGATTGAAGGTAGAGGTTTTAAGCAATATGAGATATCAAACTTCGGGAAATATATCTGCAAACACAATCTTGGATATTGGAAACATAAAAACTATATCGGGGTAGGAGCAGGTGCAGTGGGATTTTTGAAAGATAGAAGATTTTATCCTCATAAAAGGATAGATAGGTATATAAAAGATCCGCTTTTTGCAAAGATAGAGATACTTAGCAAAAGTGATATCAAAACCGAGAAGATTTTTTTGGGATTGAGATCTGTTGTGGGGATAAAAAAGGATATATTTAGCAGTGATGAATTAAGCAGAGTAAATATACTTTTAAAAGAAGATAAACTTTTTCAAAAAGAAGATAAATTTTACAATAACGACTATCTTTTAAGTGATGAAATAGCTCTATTTATCCTCTCTTGTTAAGTTGTTTAAACTAAATAATGATAAAATTTGCTGACAGATAAATACAAAGGACATAAATTGCAAATATTGTTTATTATGGGTGTTATATTTGTGCTTGGCTCTTTTATGAAAGCATTTGTGCAAAACCTTGGTATTTTGAATGTCGTCGGATATTTAGTGCTTGGTGTTATTTTGGGACCAAGTGGGTTTGATCTTATTCCGAAAGAGTTTATCCATGGAAGTAATTTTATCATAGATCTATCTTTATCCCTAATATCTGTTTTAGTTGGAGCAAATCTAAGATACGATATCTTAAAAAATATGCTTAAACAAATCTTTGTCATATCTTTATCGGAAGCGATTTTTACTTTTTTGTTTATAAGTACATCTTTTTATGCAATGTTTGATCTTATGAATTTTAGTTTTAGTAGCGAGTATCAAATAATAGCTGCTATGCTATTTGGAGGACTTGCTACGGCGACGGCTCCTGCAACCATCCTTGCAGTAACACATGAGATAAAGGCAAAAGGAAAGTTCAATTCGTTTTTGCTCGGTATAGTTGCAGCGGACAATGCATTTGCTCTTATATTTTTTAGTTTTATAGTTATTATTTCTAAAACTTTTATAGATTCTACTTCGATAAACTTTCATCTTGTTATTGATATAATAAAAACCGTTTTATTTTCTGTAGCAGTGGGTATAACGGGTGCTTTTATCTCGGAGATAATCGATAGAGTATTTAAAAAAAATCAAAATGTAAAAACCACCTCCACTCTCGGTATGATTTTTATAACATACAGCATTAGTCAATATTTTTTCCTTGAACCGCTATTGGCTTCTTTAGTGATGGGGGTTGTGGCAGCCAATCTTTCGACAAATTTTTATCTTGTAAAAAAGGAGTTTGACAATCATCTAAAAGATATCATTTTTTTACTCTTTTTTACTATTTCGGCAATGCATTTAAATATATCATTTTTGATTCAAATGCCTTTGGCAATTGTTGTTTATGTGTTTTTTAGAATTGTTGGCAAGATTGTGGGTGTCTATGTGGGTTCAAAACTCTCTAATGCTGATGAAAATATAGGAAAACATCTTGGCATTGCTCTTTTTCCCCAAGCTGGTATTGCTATAGGGTTAGCACTATCTTTGCAAGAGATAACTGATTTTAAAACTATCTCCTCTATAATACTAAATATCATCATAGCCACTACTTTAATACATGAGCTAATAGGTCCTTTTTTAACTAAAACTTTTTTGATGAAATATTGCAAATATTCAAAAAAGAGGTAAAAATTTTATTATTAAGTTTATTTTGTTTAATTACAATCTGTAAAATAATATCTTTTTTATGATATTTCAGATAAAATGTGCGAAATTTAATTTGGGAAAAGTATAAATGTTTGGAATGGGTTTTTCAGAGATTTTAATAATCTTAGTAATAGGCATTTTGTTTTTAGGACCGGATAAGTTGCCGGAAGCCATGGTAAAGATAGCAAAGTTTTTCAATGCTTTTAAAAAAACTATCAATGAAGCAAAAGATAGCATAGACCAAGAATTAAAAATCCAAGAGTTAAAAGCAGAAGCTATGGAGTATAAAAAAAGACTTCAAGAGACTACTGATACCGTAAAAAGAGGTATGTACATAGAAGAGATAGAAGATATTAAAAACAGTACAACCAACTTAAATCAAACCATAAAAAATAGTATTGAAGATAGTATTAAGCCGGAAATTGAGTCTGAAAAAGAGAAAAAGATAGAAAAGAAAAATTCAAAAGTTGAAGATAATAAAAAGATAAAACAAGAGGAAAATAAAGATGTTTGAAGAGTTGAAGCCCCATATAGCGGAACTTAGAAAAAGACTTGGTATATCAGTAGCTACTGTTATAGTTATGTTTTTTGTTTGCTTTAATTATTGGGAGCCTTTACTTGGATGGATGATAGCCCCTCTAAAGGCTACTTTGCCTTCAGGCAGTGATATCATATTTACAAAGGTGCAAGAGCCTTTATTTACTGCTCTTAAAGTTTCTTTTTTTGCATCCTTTATCGTATCTTTACCTGTTATATTTTGGCAATTATGGCTGTTTATATCTCCGGGGCTTTATGAAAATGAAAAGAAAATGATACTTCCTTTCGTTTTTTTTGCTACTATTATGTTTTTGATGGGTACTGCTTTTTGTTACTATGTGACGATACCCTTTGGATTTGCTTTTCTTATAAACTTTGGAGGAAAACTATTTACCGCACTTCCAAGTATAGGTGAATATGTCGGCTTTTTTACAAAACTTCTGATGGGCTTTGGTATAGCTTTTGAGTTGCCGGTTGTTACATTTTTCTTAGCAAAACTGGGTCTAATTACCGATGAAACATTGAAAGGTTATTTTAGATATGCTATCATTATTATATTTGCTATATCTGCACTTTTAACTCCTCCTGATGTCTTGACACAATTTCTCATGGCAGGACCTCTTATATTGTTGTATGGTGTTTCTATACTTGTTGCAAAATCAATCAATCCCATCCAGCCGGAAGATGATAGTGAAGGGGATGAAAATGAGGATAAAAAAGAGGATGAAAATGAGGAAAATCAAGCTGCAAAGTAGATATAATTGAATCCTCTTAAAGTAGATAGCTATGATTATGAATTACCCAATTCTTTGATAGCTTCATATCCTGCTGATCCAAAAGATTCTTGTCGCCTTTTAATATATGATAGAAAAAATGACAAAATAATACACGAAAGATTTTACAATATCTTAAACTATATTCCAAGAGATTGTGTCATTGTTTTAAACGATACTAAAGTTATAAAAGCGAGGATTTTTGGAAAAAAACAAACCGGCGGAAAGATAGAACTTCTTTTGAATTCCCCTTTGGATAACGATAGATTTTTGGTGTATATAAGAGGAAAAGTAAAAGAGGGTATTGAACTATTTTTTGACGATGATTTAATTGCCAAAGTTTGTGCTATATATAGCGACGGTACAAGAGAGGTAAAATTTTACAAAGAGGGTAAAGTGCTTGATTTTTGTTCTTTAGATAAGATATTGAGTAAAATAGGGCATATTCCTCTACCCCCATATATAAAAAGAGAAGATACGATGGAGGACGAGAGGGATTATCAAAGTATATTTGCTAAAAATATAGGTGCAGTTGCTGCCCCTACCGCATCTTTACACTTTAGCGACCATCTTTTTAAAAAGCTTGAAGATAATCATAAGATATGCTACTTAACTCTTCATGTCGGAGCAGGTACATTTAAACCTGTTGAAGTTTCCAATATATTGGAGCATAAAATGCACTCTGAATTTTATGATATAAATAAAGATACAAAAAAGCTTTTAGATTCCGATAAAAAAATATTGGCTATAGGAACAACTGTTACCAGGACGATAGAGTATTATGTTAGAAATAAAAAAAGTGTTGGCAATGCCGATATTTTTATACATCCGAAAAATCCTCCCATGAGAGTAAACCATCTACTTACCAATTTTCACTTGCCGAAATCCACTCTTTTGATGCTTGTTAGTGCATTTATAGGGATAGAAAAAACTTTGGAGCTATATAAAATCGCAATAGATAAAGAGTATAAATTTTTTTCTTACGGTGATGCTATGCTTATACTTTAAGCCAACATATTAATAAGTCCGCCGATAAGTTCTTCTTGAGTTTTTACGGCTTTGACTTGAGCATCAAATCCGGTAGAAGCAACCATTTGATCGGTTGTCTCTTTTGCAAGATTGGTAGAAGTTGAGCTTTTTGAGGATGAGGCGACCACAGAATTCGAGTCGTTTTGGATCATTGTGGTATCTGTAGCATTATAATCTTTAGTATTGATATTTGCAACATTGTTTGCAGAATTTGACATCCAAGTGCTATATGCATTTATAGAGTTTACATTTGATACCATGATAAATCCTTCTGCTAATATTTATCATATGATACACTCTCAAAAATAAAAAGAAGATAAAAATATCGATTTATGGCATAAAAAATTTGTCATATCTTTTTTATCACTGTTTTTTTCACTCATTCTTTTAATGAATTTTTTACACTTTTTGGGTATAATAATTCTTAATTTTTAAAAAAGGGATAAAATTTGTCAAAATCAGTATTTATTTTTAGTGTTATATTATTTGTAATATTAATAGCACTTTCTAATTATACCGTCCAATTTTCTATAAACCAGTGGTTGACATACGGGGCATTAGTTTATCCGGTTACCTTTTTGATGACCGATATACTTGGTGAAAAGTATCCTAAAAAGGATGTTTTAAGAGTGGTAAAATATGGTATAGTTTTAGCTATCATTCCCACTTTGATGATATCCAATTTTCGTATAGCTTTGGCTTCGATAGGGACTTTTGCCGTAGTGCAACTGCTTGATGTGCATATATTTCACACCCTAAAAGAGAAGCTTGAAAAACTTTGGTGGCTTAGAAATAATGCAAGTACGATGACAAGCCAATTTTTTGATACGATTTTGTTTTTTACCCTTGCTTTTAGCTTTGTGATGCCGTTTGATAAGATAGTGCATCTCATAGTGGGAGATTATGCTGTAAAGATTGTGATAGCTTTGCTTGATACTCCTATATTTTATCTTTTAGCGATAAAACTAAAAGATTTCAGCTTTAAAAAATCGATAGCATAAAGGTATAAAATGATTTTAAAACTCGGTATTCCAAAAGGCTCTTTGCAAGAGGCGACAATAGGTATCTTTAAACAGGCGGGTTACGATATAAGCATAAAGTCAAGGAACTACTATCCGAGCATTGACGATGAAGAGATAGAGTGTATGCTTATCAGAGCTCAAGAGATGGCAAGATATGTAGAGGGCGGTCAGCTTGATTGCGGTTTGACGGGGCTTGATTGGATAAAAGAAAATAGAGCCAATGTTGTGGATATGAGTGAGCTTATATATGCTAAAACAAGTTACAAGCCTATCAAATGGGTGCTTGCGGTCAAAGAGAACTCGGATATCAAAACAGTAAAAGATCTTGAGGGTAAAATCATAGCTACGGAGGTGGTAAATCTTACGAAGGATTATTTGGCATCTCATGGAGTAAATGCTAAAGTTGAGTTTAGCTGGGGAACTACGGAAGTTAAAGTACCGGAACTTGCAGATGCTATCGTAGAGATCACCGAAACAGGCTCAAGCATAAGAGCGAACAATCTAAAGATCATAGACACCGTGCTTGAAACCACTACGAGATTTATAGCCAACAAAGAGGCATACAACGACCCTTGGAAAAGAAAAAAGATGGAAAATAT
>JAMOOV010000102.1 GCA_027065125.1 Campylobacterales bacterium
TTTTACTTTTTAATCTATTAAAAAGCTTTTCTTTTCTCTTCAATAATCCCGATTTCATATTCATATTTTAACATATTTTGTATCATAAATCTTGCTTTTCCATACCTCCAAACAAACCATTGCCCATAGCATCTTTGCCCTTTTTTCTTCAGAAACCCTTACTTTTTTATTCAATAAATTATCAATGAAATCTCTTTTTATAAAGTTCTCCGAATAACATCCTTTCTGCAGATAATCAAAAACAAACTCTCTCAATTCTTTATTTACCCAATCCTTTAGCAGGACTTCAAACCCCCTTTTTTGCTGATTTATCAAATCTACGGGTAAATATTTTTCTGCCAATTGCCTTAAGATATACTTTGTTGTCAGTTTTTTTATCTTCAAGTTATCGTCAATTTTAGGAGCAAATTCCAGCATATACTTACTCAAAAAAGGACTACGCCCTTCCAAAGAATTTGCCATTGTTGCAATATCCATCTTTACAAGTAAATCGGAAAAAAGTATCAACTCAAAGTCAAGATATAGCATTTTTGAAAGATTGGTTAATTCCTTATCGTTCAATATATTTTGTATATATTCATTTAAGCTTCCCATTAAATTATTTTTGCTAAAAGTGTATATATCTTCAAAAATATCGCTTGTTGCAGACAGATAAAAATCAATACCTTTTTTTGAACTCATACTTAAAAGTCTATAGAGATAGTTGTAGTATGATTTTTTGTTGTTTGGCTTTGGTAATATTTTCGTCAGAAAGGAAAAACTCTTAGCTATAATATTTATTGTGTTATTGGCTACAGGCACATATCGTCTGTATCCTGCAAATAACTCATCAGCTCCATCGCCGTTTAGTATTACCGTTAGATGTTTCTTTGCTTCTTTGCTTACATAATAGCTTGGGATTGCGCTTGAATCAAAAAACGGCATGCCGTAATTGGTCAATACCTTTTCTATGTCGTTTTTTAAATCCATTGCTATTTCTATTTCATGATGATCGGTTGCATACTTTTGCGCAGTCAACCTTGCAAGGTGTGATTCATCGTATGCGCCTTTAAATTTTACCGTGAAGGTTTTGAGTTTTTGAACATGCTTTGATGCAATAGCCACAATTAAAGAGCTATCTATCCCGCCGCTTAAAAAAGCCCCAACTTCTAAATCGGAAGATAGCAATCTATCTTTGACGCTGGTATCCAATTTGCTCTCAAGACTGTCTAATATTTCTTTTTCTTCTGAGATTTTTGGAGTTTTATAATAATCTAATATGCTAAAAAATCTATATTCTTTTATCTGACTTCTTTTCATATCATATATTGCATAATGTCCGTTTCTAAGCTTGAAAACATTCTTATAACAAGTGGTTTGAAACGGAAAAAATCCGCATCTTAGATAAGTTTCTATCGCCTGCTCATCAATTTGTAAATTTGGTAAAAATGAGAATGCGTTTAACTCACTTGCAAAAAAGAAGATATTGCCATTTTGATAAAAATATAAAGGTTTTTTACCTGCTCTGTCTCTTGCCAAAAATATCGTTTTTCCCTTATCATCATATATTGCAAAGGCAAACATGCCATCTATTTTATCAAACATCTTTTCCTTAAATTTTATATAAAGATAAAGAAGTGTTTCAGTATCAGAGTCTGTTAAAAACTTGAAATCTTTTAGATATATATCTCTTAACTCTCTATGATTGTAAATCTCACCATTGAATACTATCGTCCACTGTTTAAAAGAAAACGGCTGCTTTCCATTTTTTATGTCTTGTATCGCAAGACGGGTATGTAATAAAAATAGATTGTCTTTTTGAAAAACACCAAAATCATCAGGCCCGCGATGTTTTAGGCTGTTATGCAAAAATTCAAGATTAGCGTTTATGTTTATTCCGCCAGCTATCCCGCACATACTTTAGCCTACTACTTTTATCGTTTTATTTGCAACCATATAAACCTTGTCGCAGATTTTTAAGGTGGAGTGTCTGTGAGCTACTATTATAAGGGTT
>JAMOOV010000103.1 GCA_027065125.1 Campylobacterales bacterium
TACAATCATCCCCATAAGAGTAGATTTACCTACTCCACTTCCGGCAAATATACCCATCTTTTGACCTTTTCCACAAGTCAAAAGCCCATCTATACTTTTAACTCCGACCGGAAAAACAGTATCTATGATACCTCTTTTTAATGCTTCAATAGGTGGCTTCATGATAGGCATCATTTTTTCATGTTTAATGATACCTTTTCCATCTTTCGGTCGCATAAAGGGATCTACCACCCTTCCAAGCAAACCTTCCCCAACCGGTATGCTAAGACCGCTATCACTTAAAAAAACTTTATCTCCGACTTTGAACCCCTCTATAAAGCCAAACGGTGAAACAAAAAAGAGATCCCCTTTTATCTCGGTTACCATACCAAGCTCACTCTTTTTGCTATCTTTTTGAACAAGTTTTACGATATCGCCAATACCGGGATTGAGACCTTTGACCTCTATAATAGTAGAACTGACTTTACTAATCACACCAAAAAGAGGAGAAAGTTTTTGCTTTTTCAATCTTTCTACTATCTTTTTCAATTTTAAAACCTATTATTCGGTGGAGTATTGATAATATCAAAAAATTCTTTTCTTGTTTTTTCTTTCAAAAAAATTCCTCTTAAAGCAGAAGTAGTTGTTGAACTATATGCTTTTTCTATTCCTCTCATCTCCATACACATATGTCTTGCTTGTAAGACTACTCCTACACCTTTAGGTTTTATCACTTCATTTATGGCTTCGGCTATTTGTTCCGTTAATTGCTCTTGTATCTGAAGTCTTCTTGCAAATACCTCTATAAGCCTTGGTATTTTAGACAATCCCACCACTTTTCCGTCCGGGATATAAGCCACATGAGCTCTGCCAATGATAGGCAAAAGATGATGTTCGCATAATGAGTAAAACTCAATATCTCTCACGATTACCATTTCATTGTTGGAACTTTTAAAAAGTGCCTGATTTAGCACTTCTTTGGGATCTTGCTTGTATCCTTTAGTAAAATACTCAAAAGCCTTAAAAACTCTAAGAGGAGTTTTTTTTAACCCCTCTCTCTCAATATCTTCTCCCACTAACTCTAAAATGGTTTTTATCGCATTTTTAAATTTTTCTTCTCTTTCGATCATAATATCATCCCGTAAACCTAAATTTTACAAAAATCATAACTCATATTTGCTGTTTAAATGATAAAAAAGCAAAATTTTGATATATTAACCAAAATTTTATAAGATTAAAGGAATTAAATGGAAACTAATGTAACAAAAATTGACTCAGCCAATGCAAAAGTAGAGGCAAAAGTTTCAAAAGAAAGAGTGCAAGAGCAAGAAAATAAAATTGCAAAAAAGATAGCAAAAGATGCAAAAATTGATGGTTTTAGGAAAGGAAAAGCTCCTGCAAATGTTGTGAAAAAACTATATAAAGATAATGTAGAGCAAGATAGTATAGCTCAAATTTTTCAAGAATTGCTCAAAAAAGCTGTCGAAGAATTAAAAGTAAGCAATAGTGATATACTTGGAGAACCAAATATCACAAAATTTGAAAGAAATGATGATGGAAGTATTGAAATAAACTTTGAAATCTCTTTCAATCCGGAAATCGACACTTCCGTTATAAAAGAGTGTTTACCCGAATACAAAACACCAAGAGTTACAAAAAAAGAGATAGAAGAGAGAGTAAACCAAATGCTTAAAACCACAGCCGAAATAAAAGAGGTTACCGAAGATAGAGAGCTTAAAAGCGGAGATATAGCAAATATCGATTTTAAAGGCTTTGTAGATGGAAAACCTTTTGAAGGCGGAGAGGCAAAAGGCTATGCTCTTGAGATAGGAAGTGGTAGTTTTATCCCCGGTTTTGAAGATAGCCTTATAGGTATGAAAAAAGGAGAAACAAAAGAGATACAAGTAACTTTCCCTAAAGAGTACGGAAATAAAGAACTTGCGGGTAAAGATAGTACTTTTGAAGTCACTTTAAATAAAATAGAAGAGAGGGTTTTACCGGATAAAAATGATGAAAATGTTTTAAAAAGATTTTTTCCGGAAATAGAACATCCAACATACGAAGATCTTGAAAAAAGAGTAAAACAGATGATAAAGCAGGAGAAACTCAATAAACTATATCTTGATGAATTAAAACCGAAATTAACTGAAACCATTATAGAAAAATTTGAATTTGATTTGCCAAAAACGGTTGTTGATCAAGAGATGGAAATGAGCTTTAGAAACTCTCTTCAAACTAAAAGTGAAGAGGAGATAAAAGAACTCCAAGAAAACCCCGACAAAGTAGATGAGCTTAGAAAAAGTTTTGAAGATACCGCAAAAGAGAGTGTTAAACTCACATTTGTAGTCGATAAATTGGCAAAACAAGAAAATGTAGATGTAAGCGATAACGAGGTTGTTCAAGCTATATATTATGAAGCGATGCAACAAGGACAAGATCCTAAAAAGTATCTTGAGTATTATCAAAAACAAAATCTTTTACCAGCTATAAAAATGGCTATGGTGGAAGATAAGTTATTTGCTAAACTTTTAAATCTTGAGGAAAATAAATAGATGAGTTATATCCCTTATGTTGTTGAAAAAACAGGAAGAGGAGAGAGAAGTTACGATATATATTCAAGACTTTTAAAAGATAGGATTATTATGTTGAGCGGCGAGATCAATGATCAAGTCGCCTCAACTATAGTAGCACAACTTCTTTTTCTTGAAGCCGAGGATCCTGAAAAAGATATATATCTTTATATAAATTCTCCGGGAGGAGTGATAACAAGCGGTTTTAGTATTTATGACACTATGAACTATATAAAACCTGATGTTTGCACCATCTGCATAGGTCAAGCAGCATCTATGGGTGCATTTTTGTTAAGTTGTGGTGCAAAAGGAAAAAGATATGCTCTACCCAATGCAAGAATTATGATACATCAGCCTCTCGGAGGTGCTCAAGGTCAAGCAACCGATATAGAAATACAAGCACAAGAAATACTTAGACTCAAAAAGATACTTAACAACATACTTTCTAAAAATACGGAACAAAATATCAAAAAGATAGAAAAAGATACCGATAGAGACTTTTTTATGAGTTCCGAAGAAGCAAAAGGGTATGGACTTATAGATAAAGTATTGAGTAAAAACTTAAATACATAGGAGTCAAATATTCATGCTTGATAAAAGAGTAACTAAAAAAGCTGAGGTAGCCACAAAACAGAAAAAGGTTATATCAAGAGAGCATTCAAAAATAAATATCCGATTTGAAATCAATTCTACATCTAATGAAATAGAAAGATTTTCAATATCGGTTTTAAAAACTCTTATCAATAAAGGCATTCCTCCTACTCCGGATAATTTTAAGATATATTTTGAAAAACTTCTTGAAAATAAAAGTTTAGATTTTCAAAAGAAAATTCAAGAACTTTTAGAGTTTGAAGAGAGTAATTATAGTGAAAATAGAGTTGAAATAGAAAAAGATATAAAAGAGATACTTATAAGCATAAATAGTATTATAAAAGTTGTAAATTCTATCTATAAAAATATTAGACTTATAAAGCAATTAAGTAGTGAAACAAAACATGAACTTAAAGAAAGCAATAATAGCCTAATATTAAAAAATGTTGCGATAAATTTCAAAGAAAGACTTGATCAATTTGTTGCGAGCATAGACAAACAACTTGAATCCTTGCAAGAGAAGTATCAAAAAGTGGGTAAAAATTTTAAAAATATTGAGGAAAGTACTATATTTGATACAAGATTTGGAGTTTATAACAAAAGATATTTTATAGAACAAGCAGAAAAAGAAAGACAAAAAATTATAAAATTTAAGCATGAAAGTACAATAGTTGTTATAAACATTAAAGATAGTATTTTGAAAAAGTTACTTTATCAAAAAGATAAAATATTTTTACTTAGAATTATAGCTAAAATGCTACTAAAAACTTCGAGAAGAAATGATATAATTTCTTATTTTGGAGAAAATAGTTTTTTACTTTTGCTCAGGCATACCAATATAAAAAGTGCTAAAATGGCTTGTGAGAGGATATATGAAATGTTAAAAAATTCAAATATTATCTTAAATGATAGTGAAGTTGAAATAGAAGTCAATATCGGTATAGCCAGAATAAATGAGGAAGGCAGTATAGAAGAGAGTATACACTATGCTTTTGAAGCTATGGAAAAAGCAGAAGAGGATGAAAAAATATATGAAGTATATCAATATAAAGAAGAAAAAAAATGATTAGAGAAATTATAACATATCCGGATAAAAGGTTATATCAACAATCCAAAAAAGTTGAAAATTTTGACAAAGAGCTTCACCAACTTCTTGATGATATGTATGAAACTATGATAGCAAAAAATGGTATCGGCTTGGCAGCTATACAGATAGCGGTACCCTTGAATGCACTTCTTATCCTTTTGCCGGATGAAAATGATGAGCAAAAAAAAGAGAATCTGCATGAAGTTATCAATCCTAAAATCATAGAAAAAAAAGGCTCCATAGTTTATCAAGAGGGGTGCTTGAGTGTACCTGATTATTACGATGATGTAAAAAGAGCAGATTGGATAGCGGTAGAGTATTTTGATAGAAACGGCAATAAGATAGTTAAAGAGTGCAACGAACTTTTAGCGGTTGCTTTTCAACATGAGATGGATCACCTTCAAGGTCATCTTTTTATAGAGAGGCTTTCATATCTAAAAAGAAAAAAATTTGAAAAAGAGTGGAAAAAGAAACAAAGAGCCAAGAAAAAACAATCATGAAACTTATAAAATGTGCTACTCTTGATATACACGAAGCGAAAGTAGTAGAGGTTGAAAGCACATTTTCAAGGGCTTTGCCCGGCTTTAGCATAGTAGGACTTGCTAATACTTCCATACAAGAGTCAAGAGACAGAGTAAAGTCAGCCCTTTCTTCTTTAGAATATAAATTTCCGCCTCAAAAAGTAACTATCAATCTCTCTCCGTCTGATTTAAAAAAAGAGGGAAGCCACTTTGATCTAAGTTTTGCTTTATCGGTAGCTTTGCAAAAAGAGAGTGTGGATTTTAAAGATATATTTGTTTTTGGAGAACTTGGATTAAATGGAAAGGTAAAAGATACAAATCTTATCTTTCCTATAATTTTATCTCTTGTAAAACAAAAAAAGATAAAAAAAGCTCTTATCCCCAAAGAAAGTTTTGACAAAGTATCCAAAATACCCTCTTTGAAAATAGCCGTTTGCGAAACTCTTGAAGATGCTATCAACTTTTTCAAAAGTAATGACAAAAAGTTTGAAAGTCATAGAGAGTTAGAATTTGACTTTATAGAGATTGGCAAAGAAAAATACTACTACACACAAGAATTTGAACTTGATTTTACAGATGTAAAAGGTCAAGAAGTAGCCAAAAGAGCCTCTTTGATAGCCGCAAGCGGTATGCATAATATACTTTTTGAAGGAAGTCCGGGTTGCGGGAAGAGCATGTGTGCAAAAAGATTAAGATATATCTTGCCCCCAATGAGTTTGGATGAAATACTTGAAAATGCCAGACTTAGCTCTATAAACGAAAAACAAATTGCTTTCAAACCCACAAGAAACTTCCGATCTCCCCATCATACTTCAAGTCGCCCAAGTATATTTGGAGGAGGTACATCCAAAGCCATGATGGGAGAAATAGCACTTTCAAACAATGGAGTACTTTTTTTTGATGAATTTCCCCATTTTCAAAAAAGTGTCCTTGAGAGTTTAAGAGAGCCTCTTGAAGATAATAGGGTCTTAATTTCAAGAGTAAATTCTAAAGTAGAATATACAACAAAATTTCTCTTTGTAGCTGCACAAAATCCCTGTCCTTGTGGCAATCTCTTGAGTAGTACCAAAGAGTGTAGATGTAGTGAGCTTGAGATACAAAGATACAAAAACAGACTCTCAGACCCTTTGCTTGATAGGATAGATTTATATGTTCAAATGGATGAAATTACAAGTAAAGACAAATCCTCCATAAGTTCAAAAGATATGTTCAAGATAGTAAAAAGAGCCTTTATCAAACAAAAAACAAGAGGTCAAAAAGATTTAAATGGCAAAATGGATGAAAAAGATATTGAAAAATTTTGCAAGATAGAAGAGAGTGAGCAAGAGTTATTACATAGTGCAGTTTTAAAATTTGGCTTAACTCAAAGAGGTATAAACAAAACTCTTAAAGTCGCCAGAACGATAGCTGATATAGAAGACAGCGATACTATAAAAAAGAGCCATTTACTTGAAGCTTTAAGTTATAGGAGAAGATAATGAGAAAAGTTTTTGATGAAGTATATTCGCTTGATAGAAGGTGCTATGAAGAATTTGGGTTAAATGAAGATATTTTGATGGAAAATGCCGCTCAAGCTATGGCAAAAGTTATAAGAGATAATGCAGAAAAAGAAAAAAGGATACTCATAGTCGCAGGAGGGGGAAACAATGGAGCAGACGGAGTCACACTCTCAAGAATACTACATAAAGAGTATGAAGTATACCTGTATATGCCTATCGGTGCAAGATCGGATATGTGTAAAATCCAGCTTGAGAGAGCTAAAAAAGTAGGGGTTAAATTAATCTCAAAGATAAAAAATAGCGATGTAATAGTAGATGCTATTTTCGGCTCGGGACTCAACAAACCCCTCGGAGAAGATATTGTTAAAATTATAAAAAAACTAAATAAAAAAAGTGCTTTTAAAATAGCTTGTGATATACCAAGTGGCATAGACACAAAAGGCAATCCCTCGCCCATAGCTTTTGAAGCAGATACAACGGTAAGCATGGGAGCATATAAAACTCCTCTTTTTAGCGATAATGCTAAGGATTATGTAGGTAAGATTATAGTTGCCAATCTTGGAGTGAGTACAGATGTTTATGAGGGTAATAGCGATACTTTTTTACTTGAAGATGGCGATCTTAGACTTCCCTTGAGAAAAAAGAAAAATTCAAATAAAGGAAACTATGGACATACGGTATTTTTGTGTGGGGATAAACCCGGAGCATCCATCATAGCTTCAAGTGCCGCTTTTGCTTTTGGAAGTGGGTTGTGCAGTATCATAACCAATAAAAATATAGATATTCCGTATGAAATAATGAGTACTTTTTGCATACCCACAAACTGTACAGCATTTTGTTTCGGCATGGGGCTTGGTAAAGAGTATGATGAGGAAACTCTTTTTGAAGTAGTGGAAAATGAAGAGATACCTATCGTGATAGATGCGGATATATTTAGTGACAAAAATATTATTGAGATACTCAATAAAAGAAAAAATATGATTTTAACACCTCATCCAAGGGAATTTTCATCTCTTTTAAAATTAATAGGCATGGGAAATTTTAGTGTAGAAAATATACAAGCAAACAGATTTGCTCTTGTTAGAGAATTTACAATAAAATATAAAGATATAGTTCTTCTTTTAAAAGGTAGTAATACTATTATAGCTCAAAATGGCAGGATATATATCAATACATACGGAACAAATGCTTTAAGTAAAGGCGGGAGTGGAGATGTTTTGAGCGGACTTATAGGCTCTTTGCTTTCGCAAGGCTACTCACTGCTTGATGCTACCGTTTCAGCTTCTTTGGCTCATGCTTTAGCTTCAAAAAAATATCCAAAAGCGAACTACTCTTTAGATCCGTTTTCTCTTATAGAGGAGATTAAGTGTCTGTAAAAAAAATAGTCGTTCTTTTTAGTGGAGAAGGGACAAACCTTGAAAATATTATCAAAAAACTTCATAAAAAAGTTATAAATGATTGTCATATACAATTATCCGGTGCAGTATGCAACAAAGAAAATGCAAAAGGTATTGATATATGCAAAAATTATAATATACCCATCAAGATAATTAAACACAAAGAGTATATTTCAAGAGAAGAGTTTGACAAAAAAGTTGTTGAGTGCATTTTGTCTTTTGATCCTGATTTGACGGTGTTGGCAGGTTTTATGAGGATATTGACTCCTGTTTTTACAAGGCATATAAAAGCCATCAATCTTCACCCCTCTTTATTGCCTCTTTTTAAAGGTGCAAATGCGATAGAGAAGAGTTTTTACTCCGATATGAAAGTGGGAGGTGTTTCTGTACACTTTGTCAGTAATGAACTTGACGGAGGAGAGACAATAGCCCAAAAGTGTTTTCAAAAAGATGATAACATGAGCCTTGAAGAGTTTAAAAAAAAGATAAAAGAGCTTGAATTCGAAATTTTACCTCAAGCTATTGTAAAAGTATTGAATGATTAGAAAACACAAGAAAATAAAATAGAAGTTAATATAATGAAACTACTATGCAGTAGTTTCATTATATCTTAATTTTATACAAATCAAATTTATTGTGTAAAAGCAAAATCATCGGCAGATAGATCTGTGATAGTCGTTGTTCCTCCGTCACTATATAAAGTACCGACTATGACAGCAGCACCACTTTTCGTTCCATCTGCATCAAATTTTAATACTCCTGTTGATGTATCAAATAAGAAAGCAGCATAAGCTCCTGAAGCGGTTTGCGATCCGGAACCTGATACAAATTCTACTTTATGGCCATCCGCTAAAGTTAGTAATGTACCAGAACTACTACCCGCATCGGCAAATCCTGCAATAGTAGTTAAGTCACTATCATAAAATAAAAGAGTATCTGCTCCTTGCCCGACACCGGCACTATCTGTGTGTGTTGTAAAATATTGATAACTATATGCTGGATTATGATCGACATCTCCGTTTCCAAGTATATCATTTCCGGCACCGCCTATAAGTGTAGCTGAACCTATCACATTGCTGATTATAGTATCATTTCCGGCACCACCGTCAATAATATTTCCTGTACTGGAAGTATTGGTTATATGATCATCTCCTGAACCACCTTTTAGTGTAACTCCATTTGTTATAGGATTTCCATCTGAATCTTGTCCTGTATTTATAGAGATGCTTAAGCCTTCAGTTTGTGCTGAAAAATCATATACTTCACTATTATCACTTCCAATGTCCATGACAACGATATTTTCTACATTTTGTAAATGATCATCTGTTAAGTTAGAGGCAGAAACAGAACTATTAAAGGCTACAAGATCAGAATCACTACCGCCATCTATAATATCAGTATCATCTGCATTTATTGTATCATCTCCTGCACCACCGTTTATGGTATCTGCACCACCTAATCCCGTAAACATATCATTGCCATTACCACCAGTAATACTGTCTGCCAACATACTACCTGTAATGCTAAAGTAACCATCAGTTTCCGCTGAACCATTCCAAGTAAGTCCTCCTGATGTTAAAGCTGAAGCCGAAACAGACAATCCATTTTGTTGCACACTATGATCTACCAAACTATCGACTGTTGTTATGGAAGCACCTGTACTTCCATTATCTACAAGTGAGATAATCTCTACATTTGCAACATTATCTAAATCATCTGTTGAAGTACCGTTAGTATCAGCAAATGCTAATATATCATCACCTGTGCCACCATTTACTGTTACACTTGAACTCATATTCTCAACAATGATAATGTCATCACCGTCCTTTGCATTTATATTCGTTATTCCGCTACCTGAATCTGCAGTCATAACAGAGTTCTCACCATTTGCATCAGTTAATGTTGTGCCATTTACTGCAGTCAAATCAAACATATCTTCAGGTTTGATTGTATATGAGGTGGCTGTAGTTTGAGACAATGAATACATATCAAATGCGATAGTCGGCATAGTATTAGGCAATATACCGCCATTCGCTGTTGCAGTCGCTATTAAATCACCAATAACACTTTGGTCTATTTCTGCATTAAAAGTTTTGAGTAACTCTAGACCAGTTCCTTGTGTTACCCCGGTAATATTAATAGTAGATGCATCACTTAACAAGTTCAAATCTACACCATCATTGTTAGTACTAAAAAGCGATTGTAATTGTGTTGCTGAAATGGTTAAATCTGAGTGTGTATTTATCGCCGCTATATTGCTAAGTGTTGCCTTTGTTAAGTTAGCAGTTCCCCAAATTTCTATTGTATTTGTACCATCTCCACCATCATATCTCTCTCCATAACCGCCATTTCCACCACTATCGCTTGTAGCAAGTCCTGCATCTATGGTGTTTGCCAGACCAAGAGCATAAGCACCCGTGGTATTTGTAACATCAGAAGCATCATAATCATTTGCATCAATAGCACCAAGTACAACAAAAGTATCATCTCCTGCATTGCCTTCTATAGTATCAATCCCTGCTCCACTACGGATAATGTCATCTCCCGCTCCTCCAATTATATGATCGTTGCCATTATTGCCGGAAATATGCAATGCTTCGCTTTGGCTTGACAAGTCATATGTTGCAATATCTGTATTTGTGATTATTACATTTTCAATATTAACTAACTCTGTATCTTTCAGTTCGCTGGCTGAAAAAGCTTTATTATATTTTACAGTATCTGTGCCTGCACCACCATCTACCACAGCAGAAGGTGGTGCAATTATAGTATCATCACCCGCACCGGCATGGATTGTATCATACATGCCGCCACTTATGATTGTGTCATTTTCTGCACTACCTGTTATATTTAATGGTTCAATTTGTTTTGAAAAGTCGTAGGTACCTGCAACCGTATTTGTGATCACAACATTTTCTACTTGATATAAATCTCCATCT
>JAMOOV010000104.1 GCA_027065125.1 Campylobacterales bacterium
CAAAAATCAAACAATTCCAAGAGTTAAAAAACTCTTGAAAGTGTTCTTTGAAAGTTTACTGTTACTATGCTATTGTCTTTTTTACTTTTTTCTCCGCTTAAGCTATTCTTTATAGGATTGCTTAAAAATTTATGCTTAAAGTTATGGTAAATTTGATAAAATCATACTATGACAAAAATCATTATAAACAAAATAAAAGAGTTTGGAGCTGACTTAGCTCTTATCAGTGTAGCAATATCATGGGGTACAACTTTTATAATCGTTCAAGATGCTATCAAAAGTGTTCCTGTTTTTTCATTCCTTTTTATGAGATTTTTTCTATCTTTTCTCATTATGGCTATATTGTCTTTTAAATTTAGAAAAGAGTTAAATATAGAGCTTGTAAAATCGGGGTTTTTTTTGGGTTTTTTATTTTTTTTGGGATATGTTTTTCAAACATACGGACTAAATTATACCAAATCCTCAATAGTCGCTTTTATAACGGGGTTAAATGTTATCATAGTTCCTATGGTAATATATATACTCTTTAAAAAAAAAGTATATATATACTCCATTATAGGAGCTATTTTAGCAACTATAGGTTTATGGATGCTAACCGGTGCAAACGGTTTAGATTCTTTTGGAAAGGGGGAAATTTTTTCTTTATTTTGTGCTATATTTTTCGCTATCCATATAGTTTATACGGCAAAACTATCAAGAGAACACAATGTTTTTTTATTGGTTTCGGTACAACTTTTAACAGTAGCTCTTTTATCTGCTATGCTCTCTTTGCTTGTTGATCCTTTTACCATACCGAAAGAGTGTTCCTATGCTCTTGTACTGGCTCTTGTTTCGACGGTTATCTTTGCTACAGTTTATGCACTTTTCATTCAAACTTATATGCAACAGTTTACCACCCCTGCAAAAACTGCCATCATATTTACTATGGAGCCTGTTAGTGCAGCAATATTTAGTTACTTTTATGCAAATGAAACTTTAAACGATATTCAAATAGCGGGAGGAGCCATCATGATATCCGCCATACTTATAGCTGAACTTGGAACATATTATAAAAATCGATAACTTTACCGTATAATTTTTGGATTGACTTTTATATCACTCAAGCCTACAAAATCCTTAAAAGTATATGCCTCTATAGCATATCTCCCTATCATTGCAGCATTGTCGGAGCAGTATTGAAGAGAAGCGAGAATCATTTCCATGTTGAACTCTTCACATAAAGAGAGTATCTCTCTTCTTAGGTATTCATTGGCACTTGCACCTCCAACAATAGAAAAAATCGAAATATCCTCAGAATACTCTTTTAATATTTTTTTTGTTTTATGCACAAGATGAGCTACTGCTACTTTTTGAAAAGATGCACAAATATCTGCCTTATCTTGCTCATTTAAAATTCCAAGAGATTCTATGGCCAATCTTACTTGATTTTTAAGTCCGGAATAACTAAAAGCTATTCTGTTTGAATTATACAAAGGAGTGGTAAAAGCAAATCTACTTTCATCACCTTTTTTTGCATACTCCTCTACGATAGGACCTCCCGGATATCCAAGTCCAAGCATTTTGGCCACTTTGTCAAAACTTTCTCCAAAACTATCATCTAAAGTTGAAGCAAGAATTTCATACTCAAAAAAATTTTTTACATTTAAAACCTGAGTATGCCCTCCTGAAACCAAAAGGGTAATCATAGGAAAAACTCCATCTTTCTCTATAAACAAAGATGAGATATGTCCTTTTAGATGATTTACGGCTATTAGGGGCTTATCAAGGGCTATACATAGTGCTTTTGCCATAGTTACACCCTCTACCAAAGTAACACTTAGTCCAGGTTCGTTTGTAACAGCTATAGCTTTTATGCCATCAAAATAAGTTTTGCATTCCTCAAGGATTTTAGGAAGTGCTTCAGCATGAAGTCTTGCAGCAAGCTCCGGAACTACACCTCCGTACTTTGAGTGCTGTAACTCTTGGGATATTTTTTTATGAAAAAGCAGTTTTTTCGTCTCTATCTCTGTTATAGCTATAGAACTATCATCACAACTACTCTCTATACTAAGTATCATTTAAAGTATCACTTTGATATGCCAAGGTTCAAATCTAACACCATAGCTGTTATTTATACCATATCTCATCGAAATATATTTCAATCTTCTTAGCTTGGAAAACTCTTTTGTGGTAGCAAATCTTGAGGTAAAGTTCGAATACCCCCAATCTTTCCTACCCACATCAAAATCTCTGATAGTATGGTATGAGTAGCCCGGCGGAGCTATATTGAAAGAGGCTAAGGATAAGTTTCCGTTTAGTCTTATTACCTTTCCATAAAATAGATAGCTCTGCTTAATCACACTTCTTACTCCGGATGTTAACTTTAAAGTAGATCCTACATCTTTTAAGATTTTTTTATAATCCTCTTTCGGTTTTCCTTTAAAAAGATAGTGTCCGCTATTTTCTATCTTTACTATTTTTGTCGTGTCTATTTTGTGAGCTATATCTCTGACCGTTCTTTTTCCATAAAAGCCAAGAGTAGAAGCATCCATATAAAAAATCTTTTCCATAAGCTTTAACTCTTTTTTGTTAAACTCACCTATATGTTTATGTCTCTTGGCTATTTTCAAAGCTTCATCAAATGAAATAATATTAAAATTTCCATACCCGACTTGCCTTTGTATCATCTTCAATTTTTGAAAAATAGCAGTAAAATCTTTATGCTCATAATCTTGTAAATATTTATATCTATTTGTGTCTGCATAAAGATCACAAATTCCTCCACATGTCATAATCGTTGATACTTTTAAAAAACCTCTTCTATCCATCAGCTTTCTCTCTCACAAAATTTTCTTACCTCTTTATCCACTTCAAAAATATCATCAAAAGAGTTCAATTTCACATCTTGAAATTTATCATATACAGATAAAACCAAATGGGAGATATCCAAAAATCCTATCTTACTCTCTAAAAATTTGCCCACCCCTACTTCATTTGCTGCATTTACGACAACTCCCATATCCGGATTTGACAAAACTTCATCTTTTATTTGCCATATAGGATATCTCTTTTCATCTATTCTCTTAAAGGATATTTCTCCCATATTTAAAAGGTCGATATTGGGTAAAATCCTATCTTTTATATTATCTCCCAACAAAGCATAAGCTATAGGAAGTTTCATATCCGCTCCTGCAAAATGGGCCGTGGTACTCCCGTCTTTAAAATCTATCAATGCATGAACGATGGACTTAGGCTCCATAATAGCATCCACCATATCCGTACCAAAAAGCCACTTAGCCTCAAGAAGTTCAAAGAGTTTATTTGTCATAGTAGCACTATCTATACTTATCTTTTTACCCATGCTCCAATTTGGATGTTTTAGGGCATCTTGGGCTTTCATACTTTTTATCATATCCATAGGAGTATCCCTAAAAGGACCTCCGCTTGCCGTGATGGTTATCTTGTCGATTTTTCTACCGTTTAAAAGATACCATATTGCAAAATGCTCACTATCTATAGGAGAGATTTTAGAAACATCCACAAATTTACCAGCGGCTACAAGACTCTCTTTGTTGGCAAGTGCTACTTTTTTCCCACATTTTATAGCTTCTATCGTTGGCTTAAGCCCTAAAAAACCTACAAGCGAATTAACAACAATATCACTATTTGAATGCTTTATTATCTCTATAATTCCATCCATTCCATAAAAAATATTGTTGTGATTTATTTTAGATATAGAGTTTTTGTCTGCTATTGCAACATACTTAGGAGAAAATTTTTTTATCTGTTTATTCAATAAGTCAATATTTTTACCGGCCACCAAAGCCTCTACTTTAAGATTAAATTTTTCTGCAATATTTAATACATTTACACCGATAGAACCGGTACTACCAAGTACTACCACTTATGCTAAACCTCTCAAAAGTATAACCATCACCACACTAGCAAAAAGATATCCGTCAACCCTATCAAGCACACCTCCGTGTCCGGGTAAAATATTGCCGCTATCTTTAACTCCTGCTTCTCTCTTTAAATAACTCTCAAACAAATCTCCGTAAATAGCAGATATAGAGGCGATAATACTTACTATCAAAGAAAGCCAAAATCCGACAAAATTCAA
Source organism: Campylobacterales bacterium (assembly GCA_027065125.1). Classification (GTDB taxonomy): domain Bacteria; phylum Campylobacterota; class Campylobacteria; order Campylobacterales; family JALSKU01; genus JALSKU01. Next base: position 4,100 of record JAMOOV010000104.1, read on the forward strand.
CCCACAAAGAGTTCCGATGATAGCAGAAACTATAATGCCCCCAAAAACACCCTCTATGGTTTTATTGGGTGATATGGGAGAAAATTTATTTTTGCCTATACTTTTACCCACAAAGTATGCTCCGACATCGCTACCGACAACTACGATAACAAGCCATATCAAAACCCCCATGCCAAAATCGTGATAAAGTGCGAGCATAAATAAAAAAGGTGTTACGGGATATAAAAAAGGATACAGCAATTTAAAATCAACTTTTTGATAATATAACATAACTATCAATACTATAATCAATGTCAAAAATGAAAGATCATCCGGGTTTGGATAAAAAAATGCAACAATCCAAATCAAAACTAAAAGAAAGTATATATTGTTATTTTCGATTTTAAACAGTTTTATGGCTTCATGAGTAGCTAAAATATATGCCACCCCAAGAAACAACCAAGTTATAAAAAAATTATCCAATACGGCGATCAACCCGACCACTACCACAAGTATCAATCCTGTAATATATCTCTGTTTGTCTTTTAAAAAACTCTCTTTTATATTCATTTCACTTCCCAAATTTTTATTTGTTATGATACCATTATACTTTTATATCCAAGTGATGTGTGCTTTTTATCTCTTGTATTTTATCTTTTTTTATACTATTTTTATTTTGTTTGATAAATTTATTTTCTTCCTCTTTTTCTCCGGTACTTTCATCATTTTTTTCTCTCTCATGCTCTTTTTCGGGATCAATCCTATATGTTTCTTCCGTGGGTCTAACTTCGGCAATCTCTTCCTCTTTTTCATTTAATATTTGAGCAGCAACACTATTTTGCAAATCAAGTCTATTTTGAAAATCAATCTGCTTTGAAGCGGGTATTTGCATATTTTGATTTGCATATATAACACCGCCGACCGGAGAAATAGACATGTTAACCCCTTATGATATATCTATCTTAATGCTATTATAGTTCACATAATGAACCTTAGCTCTATTTTCGACCTTTACATTTCTTCTTTTTGTATAATCGACAAAAAAGCTACCTTTTTGAGTAGTGCTAAATTTGACACACAAATTTGCGGCAAACTCAATCACACTTTTTGGTATCTCTTTTTTGTCATTTCTTATTATAACATGTGTTGACGGAATATCTTTTAAATGTAGCCATAAATCATTCATTTTGGCCTTTTTTAAAAGTTGAGCATTGGCTCTTTCATTCTTGCCGAGACTTATCTTATATCCCATAAAATAGAAATTTTCAATTCCGTCACTTAACTTCTCTTTTTTTGAATTTTTCTCTTTTTTTGGAAAATATAGTTTGAGCTCATCAACACTTTTTACACTCTTAACTATCTCTTGGAGTCTCGATAAATACTTTATTTTAGAATCAATATTTTCTTGTTCTATATGAATATTTTTTGACTTTTGTTTTAATTTTTTTGAAACATTAAAGAGTATATCGGTGGCATGAGAAGGACTTTTCGCCTCTTTGGGCAGAGATATGCTCACTTCGTTACCTTCAAAGTCCTCCAAAACAATCTCTTTTTGATAACTCTTTATTTTATGCAGATTGGCAAGTATCAATTCCGCCTCTTTTTGATATTTTTGAGATCTTTTTATCAACTCTTCGGGCTTTTTTAAAGACTTTTTTATCTTTTCAAATTTATCTATCTTCTTTTGAATCTCTATAAGTTTTTGATTTGTCGCTTGGTTTAATTTTTTCTGCTCTTTAATTTTAAATTGCTCATATAAATAATCCTCTATATCTTCGATACTTTTTTCACTCTCTTTTAAATCATAAGGAGGCAAATCGGGCAGTTTGATACCATTTTGTATAACTCTATATGAAACCGAACCGTCTATATGCCTCAATGCTTCAACTATTATAAAATCCTCATCCGTTATGATAAAATTGGTATGTCTTCCCGTAAATTCAAGTTGCAAAAAAGTTTTTACCGATTTATAACTTTTTTTTTGCTCCAACTCAAATCTTAAGACTTTATTGCTTTTTAAAACCCTTATATCTTTCATAAAAGAAGAATTGCATCTTTTTTTTAAAACTATATCAAATGGAGCCATATACTCTTTTGATACTTTAAAATCATCATTTTTAAATATATAAGATTCGCCTTTTTTCATATCGAAAAAGATTGATTTATTTTTATCAAAAACCATCTTTACAATAGTATCATCAACCCTAAAAACTTTATCTATCTTTTTAAATCTCTTTAAATAATTTGCAATCTCAACAAGTTCATATCTTTTCATATATTCATTATAGAGCAAGGGTGCTTAAAAGCTTATTTTTTAAGCACCCTTGCTAAAATTTTGATATTTATTTTTCAAATTTGTAAAATTCAGCTACTAATTTTTGTGCTACTTGCATTATAGGGTAGGTGGTTGGTGCTGAAGTCAAAAGCGGATGGGTAGCAACTTGAAAACTTATAAGATCAAAGATTGTATAATTTCTTTCAATTATCGCTCCAAGTATATTTATCATTTCTCCAGCATCAAGACCGCCGACTATTTGAGCACCTATAACAACACCTCCTTTTTTTGTGGCTATTAGTTTGATTATCTGTTCTTGAGTATTTGGAAGGGTTGCAGGATGTTTACCAGCAACTTCAACTACCATTGAGATATGTTCAATTCCCTCTTCTTTTGCTTGTTTCTCCGTAACACCGACTGAACCAAAAGCTTGATCATTCATAACTGTTGAAAAAATTCCAATCGTTCCTTTGAAAGATTTTACAAGATTTATATTAAAAAGATTTGCGGATGCCACTCTCGCTTCCGCCGTTGCAGTTGAGGCAAGCATAAGGTGAGTTACACGACGAGTTATAAAATCTCTCTTTTCCGCACAATCTCCAATAGCAAAAATATCTTTTATATTGGTTCTCATATATTCATCTACTCGGATTGAACCGAACTCTCCTATATGGATACCGCTATTTTTAGCAACATCAACATTTGCAACATAACCAGTAGCCAAAACAATAGCATCAGCCTCTATGGTTTTGCCACTTTGAAGTTCTACTCCACAAGCTACACCATCTTTTGTTAAAATAGTCTTTGTTCTCTCTCCTTTGAGAAATTCTATGCCATTATTTTTAATAATCTTTTCCATATAAGCAGAAATTTCTTCATCAAAAGAATTTTTTAAAAGTTTTGAACCTATGAGAATAACATCCTTGCCTACTGATTTTAACTCGTCTGCCAACTCTATACCTATAAATCCGGTTCCTACTATAATAATTTTTTGCTTATTTTCAAGCTCATCATGCATTTTGCGAATATAAGCTGGTGATTTTGGCACTTGATATACACCCTTTGCATTATGATTTGCTATTTGTGTTGGAATTTTTGGAATTGAACCGGTTGCAATAATAAGTTTTTGATAACCATAAACTTCACCGCTTTTACAAGTTACTGTTTTTGCTTCAGTATCGATTTTCAGTGCTTCATCATATATGAGTTCCGTTCCCATTTTTGCTGCCATATTACCACAGGGGATCATATCATCTTCAACACTATGAAGTAATTTTCCAAACACATAAGGAATCCCGCAAGGAACCATAGAATCTTTTTCCTTCTTGATAATACTAACACTTTTGTGAGGATAATACATCCTACATCCACTTGCGGCAACCAAAGCAGACGGTCCACCACCTATTATTAAAATCTCTTTTTGTATCATAATTTACTCCTCTTTAATTTTTATTTGATAATTATAGTGAAACTATTTGATATAGTTTATTAATATTTTCATATTTTTCTCTTTTATCTTTTAATATTTTTTAAATAATATGCCAATCCAAAAAGTAAGAATGTAACCCCTACTAATAAATAAACGGCATATAGTATTTTCTCAGGTCCTATAATGGCAAACTTAAATACGAGCATTAAAGCCTCTATCGACAAAGCTATAATGATAGATCCGAGAAATCTTATCATAGTTTTATGCATATCATCATCATGACCTTGCCTGTGTTTCCCAAGCACTTCCTCTTCAAAAATCGTCTTAATAAGATCAAATATAGCCAAAGAGAGAGTTATCAAAATAGTGGCTTCGAACATCTCTTTTATATCAAGTTTTTCTATACTAAATCCATAAGTGGCTATACTCATCAAACCCTTAAAAAACAGCAAAAAAGACACCATAAAAAGAGCAAAACAAAAAAAAGAGTACATTGTCTTATTAAATTTGCCAAAAATCGAGTCGATAGAAGTAGGATGAGCAATCTTTAAAATCTTTTGTAAAGATATATCAAGACATACGATAAATTTTAATTTATTATTTTCATCATATACCGGATATGATGCCGTCACAACTAACTCTTTTATTATGGAAGAAGGGTAGGGATCCGTTAAAATACACTTTTTCTCTCTTGCGGCTCTATAATAAAAGGCTCTCATACTTTTATTGATATTTTTATCTTTTCTATATTCATTTGTATCTGAAACCGCATCTATAATTTGCACACCTGTAGAATCCAGTACATATAGAGCATCTATTTCTCTATTTTCTTTTTTTATTTTTTTTAAAGCTTGAATGATAGCTTCAAGAGAGGGATTTGGTATCCTGTTTGGTATATTTCTTGATAAAAGAAAACATAAAAAAGCTCTTGCTTTTGTCCTTATCTCTTCAAAATTTTTTATCTCTTTTGTTGTCATACAAGATATCCTTTTTGTTTATATATAAGTTTATTGTATCAAAAATTAAGTTAAATAATCTTTTAAATAATTTTATGGTATCATACATTTTTTCAAAGGTATAATGATTTGATAAAAGCTAAAAAAAAATTCGGACAAAATTTTTTAAAAGATGATATTTTTACAGATAAAATCATCCAATCGATGCCCAAAGACAACTTGAGAGTTGTAGAAATTGGGCCTGGATTAGGTGATTTGACAAAAAAGTTGCTAATCCATAAAAAGGTTACAGCTTTTGAGATAGATGATGATTTGTGTCAAGTATTAAGATCAACTTTTTCTTCTTATATCAAAGAGGGAAATTTAGATCTTCAATGTACGGATGTTTTGGAGTATTGGCAAAAAAAGAGCTTAATAGACCAGCAATACAATCTGGTAGCGAATTTGCCCTACTACATTGCGACAAAAATAGTATTGAAACTACTAAAAGATGATAATTGTCACAATATTTTAGCAATGCTTCAAAAAGAAGTTGCTGAAAAATTTTGTGCAAAACCAAATGATAAAAAGTTCGGTTATTTATCTATTATAGCCGAGTTGTCGGGAGATAGCGAGATTTTATTTGATGTTCCGGCGGAGTATTTTAATCCTCCTCCAAAAGTAACATCCTCTTTTTTGCAAATAAAAAAGAGGTCCAAACTGGTAGGTAAAAATAGTTTTTTTAAAACTGACTCCGAGTTTGGAAGATTTGAAAAGTTTATAAGAGTATGCTTTTCAAGTCCAAGAAAAACACTCAAAAAAAATCTCTCTTTTTATGGCAAAGAGGATATTTTTTCCCATTTCAATACGATAAAAATAGAGTCAAATACAAGACCTCATCAACTATCTTCGCTCAAATATCTTGAATTATTCAAACTAATAGAAAGTTTGCAAAAAAAGGTAAAAAATGAACGAGAAAGAGAACAAAAAGGTAACACAAAAACAACCACAAGCGAAAAAGACAAAAAACAACAATAGAAAGAGAAACCAAAATTTCTCAAAGCAAAGACCTCAAAGTCAAAAAAACGAAGTTTGGTATAAAGATCTTCAAAAGTGTATAGAGGCTAACAAGAACATACAAAAAAGAAGAGTCTATCCTATGAATTTTCAAAATCCTTCAGGAAACGGAAAGGTCAAGATAACTCCGCTTGGAGGACTTGGAGAGATAGGTGGCAACATAATGGTAATGGAGACCAATACTTCAGCTATCATTATAGATGTAGGAATGAGCTTTCCTGATGATGAGATGCATGGAGTGGATATATTGGTACCGGATTTTTCATATCTAAGAAGTATCAAAAACAAGATAAAAGGTATCGTGATAACTCATGCTCATGAAGATCATATAGGTGCATTACCTTATCTTTTTAAAAATCAAGACTTGCAGTTTCCTATATATGCGACACCTCTTCCACTTGGTATGATAGCCAATAAATTTGACGAGCATAAAATCTCTAAAAAATTTTTTAGACCGGTAGAGAAGAGAAAAGTATATAAAATAGGCGATTTTGATGTTGAGTGGATACATATAACTCACTCCATCATAGATGCCTCTTCTCTTGCCATTACGACCGATGCCGGCACCATCATACATACAGGAGACTTCAAGATAGACCACACTCCTATAGACGGACTTCCTTCCGATCTTAATAGATTTGCATACTATGGCGACAAAGGAGTATTGTGTCTTTTAAGCGATAGCACAAACTCATACAAGCCGGGTTTTACAAGAAGTGAAAGCTCCGTAGGCCCTACATTTGATACTATTTTTTCAAAAGCCAAGGGTAGAGTTATCATGTCTACATTCTCTTCCAATATACACAGAGTCTATCAAGCCATAACTCATGGCATTAAGTATGGTAGAAAAGTGGCTGTTATCGGAAGAAGCATGGAAAAAAACTTAAACACTGCTATGGAGCTTGGCTATATAGAGCTTGATAATAAAATCTTTATAGATGCCCATGAAGTACACAGATATAATGATAAAGATGTGCTTATCGTCACAACCGGAAGCCAAGGAGAGTCGATGAGTGCTCTTTTTAGAATGGCTACCAACGAACACAGACATATAAAGATAAAGCCAACAGATCAAATAATCATATCAGCAAAAGCGATACCGGGCAATGAAGCAAGTGTTTCAAAAGTTTTAAACTATCTTTTTAAATCAGGTGCAGATGTAGCATATCAAGACTTCAGCGAAATTCATGTCAGCGGACATGCCGCCCAAGAGGAGCAAAAGCTGATGCTAAGACTTGTTAAGCCTAAATTTTTCTTGCCGGTTCACGGAGAGTACAATCACATCCACAGACACAAAGAAACGGCTATGAAGTGTGGGATACCTGAGAAAAATATCTATCTTATGAGTGACGGGGATCAGATAGAATTAACTCAAAGATATATCAAAAAATCGGGATCCGTTAAAACCGGAAAGGTTTATATAGATAATCAGATCAACAAACAGATAGAAAACGATGTCGTTATAGATAGACAAAAGTTAGCCGAATCAGGCATCATATCGGTTATAGCCCAGATAGATAAAAGCACCAATAAACTCATAGGAAAACCGAAAGTCTTAAGCTACGGTATAGTTCCGGATAAAGATATGAAGAACTTTGAAAAAGAGGTGGGAGACATACTTGACCAATTGCTTATAAACTCTAAAAAAGAGATCTTGCAAAATCAAAAAGCGGTAGAAAATACTTTAAGACAAGCGGTTAGAAAACATGTCTTTAGAAAACTTAAAAAATATCCTACCGTAGTACCGACAATATTTATACTATAAGGTTAAAAAATGAATTTTAAAAAAATTGCCAAAGAGGTATTGACTATCGAGGCAAATGAGCTTTTAAGAGCGGCAAATGAGCTTGACGATGAGATAGAAAAAGCGGTTGAGCTTATATCTAATATCAAAGGAAAACTCATAGTTACGGGTGTGGGCAAATCGGGACTTATCGGAGCAAAGATAGCTGCTACTTATGCAAGCACAGGAACAAGTAGCTTTTTTATACATCCCACGGAGGCTATGCACGGCGACCTTGGGATGATAGGAAAAGATGATGCCGTCTTGGCTATAAGCTATAGTGGAGAGAGTGAAGAGCTTATCAGACTTCTTCCTCATATTAAAAGATTTGAGATACCCTTGATAGCTATGGCAAAAAGCAAAGACAGTACTCTTGGAAAATATGCTGATGTTTTTTTATCTATCAATGTTACAAAAGAGGCTTGTCCGTTAAATACAGCTCCTACAAGTTCAACAACTCTCACTTTAGCTATTGGAGATGCTCTTGGGGTTTGTTTGATGAGAAAAAAAGAGTTTAAAAAAGAGGATTTTGCATCTTTCCATCCGGGAGGATCTCTTGGCAAAAGACTTTTTGTAAAAGTTAAAGATATCATGAAAAGTGAAGATCTTCCTATGTGCAATGAAAATACACCTATGAAAGAGGCTATACTGACTATGAGTGAGGGAAGACTCGGAAATGTTCTTATAGTGGATAATAATGGGGTATTGAAAGCGGTATTAAGTGACGGAGATGTTAGAAGAGCTTTACTTGATGACGATTTTTCCATAGATAAATCTGCTATATCTTATGCCGGCAAATCTCCAAAAACGATAGACAATAAAGAGATGTTGGCAAGTGATGCTCTAAAGATCATAGAAAAACACAAGATACAGATACTGGTAGTAACAAATACGAATAAAAAAATAGAAGGTGTACTACATATCCATCATCTTGTAGAAGCGGGTATAAAATAATAATATGTCAGCAAACAGTCTAAAAAGGTTTAACGAGTGTCGGATATAGTTATATACAGTAATGGCGAAATAGATTTAAATATACCGTTGAAAGATAAAACTCTCTGGGCTAATATCAAGGAAATAGCTATCATATTTGATATAGATAGAAGTGTGGTTTCAAGACATATAAAAAATATTTTTAAAGATGGAGAATTGGATGAAAAAGCGGTGTGTGCAAATTTTGCACACACCACAAAGCATGGTGCAATTTCCGACAAGACACAAACAAGAAAATTGAAATATTATAATCTTGATATCATTTTAGCAGTGGGCTATAGAACAAATTCCTCTAAAGCTATCAAATTTAGACAGTGGGCAGCAAAAGTTTTAAAAGAGTATATTTTTAATAGATATGCCATCAATAGAGAAAAAATAACTCAACAGAGACTTTTAAGACTTGAAAATGATGTAGAAAACATAAAAAGAGATATTAAAAATAATTCGTTAGAGTTAAGGCAGGGTATATTTTTTGATGGGGAGATTTTTGATGCTTATAAATTTGTAAACGATATCATCAAAAGTGCAAAAGAATCCATCAAACTTATAGATAACTATATAGACGAAAGCATATTGATCTTGCTAAGTAAAAATCATAAAGATTTACAAAAAGGTAAAAATTGGAAAAAATTAGATTAAATAAAATGATCTCTCACAATACGAAGTATTCAAGAAGAGAGGCGGATGAGCTGATAAAAAACGGCGATATAACCATAGATGGAAAAGTTGTAACGGACCTCTCCACAAAGGTAAACTTTGAAGATAAGATAAGGATAAAAGGAAGAAGACTTTATAAAAAAGATCATTTTACCGTGATAGTTTATCATAAACAAAAAGGCGAACTTGTAACAAAAAGGGATGATAGGGGTAGAAAAACTATATTTGATACACTTCCAAAAAAATATGCTCACTATCTTCCCATAGGAAGACTTGACTTTGCAAGCGAGGGGCTTTTGCTACTAACCGACTCTGCAAATGTAGCGACCAAACTTATGAAAAGCAATCTTGAAAGAGTTTATTATCTAAAGATAAAGGGTTTTGTAACCCCTGCTATGGAGGAGGGCATGAAAAATGGTGTTTTGATACCTTCAAATGTAGGCGGACATAAAGACAGCAATATAGAGTCTATGAGAATTTCACCCTTTTTGGCATACAAAATCATCAAAAATTCCCCCACCTTTTCCAAGCTCAAAGTAGCTATAAGCGAGGGGAAAAACAGAGAACTTAGAAGATTTTTCGCCTTTTACGATAGTGAAGTTACGGATCTTAAAAGAGTTAGTTTCGGAGGAATTGAGCTTGGCACTTTAAAGCCGGGTAAAAGCAGATACCTTGAAAAAAATGAGTATCAAAACTTGCATGATTTTATACATCAAAAATAGATATGAAAATCATTGAGAATTTAACTGAAATATTAAGACCTAAAACGATTGATGAATTTATAGGGCAAAAAAAGATAGTTTCAAAAGATAGTGCTTTATATAAGCTCATCAAATCGGGCAAAATTCCCCACTGCTGTTTTTGGGGAAAAAGTGGAAGTGGAAAAACTACCCTTGCCAAAATCATCGCAAATGAAACGAAAAATCCATTTTTTTATATGGACGGAACAAGTTTTAAAGTCGATAATTTAAGAAAGATACTAAAAGAGTACAGAAACACTCTATTAAAACCCGTGATATTTATAGATGAGATACACAGACTCTCAAAAACCCAGCAAGAGGTTTTGCTTATACCTATGGAGAAAAAAGAGTGTATCCTCATAGGTGCCACTACTGAAAATCCCAGCTACTCTTTGACTATGGCGATAAATTCGAGGATGATGAACTTTAAATTTAAAAGTTTAAGAGAAAGTGACCTTGAAGAGCTATTAGAGAGAGTCAAAAAAAGATATGATTTTAAGATAGACAAAGAGGCTAAAGAGTATCTTATTCTCTCAAGCGGGGGCGATGCAAGAGCCATGCTAAACCTTTTGGAATACTCTCTTGTTGTATCTGAAAAGATAGATATAAAAACATTAAAATCCCTAAGACAAGAGCCTTTAAAAGAGGGGATGAGCTCCAAAGAGAATCATTATGAGTATATAAGTGCTATGATAAAGAGTATAAGAGGAAGTGATATAGATGCCTCGTTATATTATTTGGCAAAATTGATAGAGGGGGGAGAGAGGAGCGATTTTATAGCAAGAAGATTAGTTATACTCTCAAGCGAAGATATAGGAAATGCAAATCCCAATGCCCTAAATATAGCCGTAAATACTCTAATCGCTGTCAAAGAGATAGGCTCCCCCGAAGATAGGATAATCCTCTCTCAATGTGTCGTCTATCTTGTATCCTCTCCAAAATCAAACAGCTCCTATAAAGCAATAAATGAGGCGATAAATTATGCAAAAAATGATACAACACATGAAGTACCCGCACACTTAAAAGGTAATTCTAAAGAGTATCAATATCCTCACGATTTTGGGGGATATGTCAAACAACAATATATGCGAAATGAGATAAAATTTTATAAAATCAAAGAGGTGGGTTTTGAAAAAACTTTAAACGAATGGATAAATAAAATAAAGGGTAAAGCATGAATATAGCAATTATCGGAGGCGGAATAAGCGGACTTTCAACAGCATTTTACATAAAAGAGTATATGCCCAAAGCTGATATTACGATATTTGAAAAAGAGAATCATCTTGGCGGAAAAATGAATACTGCAAATAAAGAGGGGTTTTTAGTAGAGGAGGGTAGTAATGGTTTTTTATCCAATAAACCCGACACTTTAGAACTTGTCAAACTTAGCAAGTGCGAAGATATACTTTTAAAAAGCAGCGATGAGGCTAGGCTTAGATTTATATATGACGGTTCTTTGGAAGTATTACCAGAATCTCCCGGAGCTTTTATAAAAACTCCTCTTTTAAGCTTGAAAGGCAAGTTGAGAGTGGCTTATGAAATATTTGCAAAACCAAAAAAAGACGATAGTGACGAAAGTTTACAAGAATTTGGTTATAGAAGAGTAGGAAAAGAGATGACAGATGTCTTTTTAGATGCAATGGTAGCAGGAATTTATGCCTCTACTCCTGCAAAGATATCAGCTCCGGCAGCCTTTCCTCTTGTAGTCAATCTTGAAAAAAAGTACGGCTCTTTATTTAAAGGAATGTTAGCAAAAAAGAAAAAAGAGGCGGGACCCGGAGGAGTTTTAATGAGCTTTAAAGGAGGTGTTAGCACTTTTATAGAAAGATTACAAAAAGCTATGGATGTAAATATAGTAAAAAATACAGATATAACAACTATTAAAAAATTTGAAGAGAGATATAGAGTTATAGGTAAAAATCTCGATATGAAATTCGATAAAATCATCCTTTCTGCTCCTGCTTTTGAAAGTGCAAAAATACTAAGAACTTTAGCTCCTGAGATCGCCGATAGGCTAAATGATATAGAGTACTCTCCCATTTCTATAGTTGGACTTGGATATGACAATCTTAATCATGATTTAAAAGGCTTCGGACTACTTGCAACTACAAGAGCAAATCAAGATGTCCTCGGGGTGCTTTGGGACAGTTCCATATTTTTAGACAGAGTTCCAAAAGGCAAAAAATTATTAAGAGCTATGATAGGTGGACAAAGAAGTCCTCAACTTGCTTTAAAGAGTGATGAAGAGCTTATAAAGTTGGCAACAAACGGGGTAAAAAATACTATGGGTATTGACAAAAAAGCCGATACATTTTATGTGAAAAGATGGGAAAAAGGCATACCCAACTACAAAGTAGGACATTTATCAAATGTAAATAAAATCTTTGAAATGTTAAAAAATTATGAAGGTATTTATCTAAATTCAAATGCATATCGCGGTATAGGATTGAACGATTGTGTAAGTAATTCTAAAAAATGTGCAAAAGAAGTGACTAAAAAAATTTAAATATGATTAAAAAGTTTATAACTATTACTCTTGGTTTCTCAACTTTACTCTTTTGTAGCCCTCTACAAGAAGCTATAAATAATGCAAAACCATACTCTACCATAAATTTATCCAAAGGTAGATTTGAAGGGCATATAATTATAAATAAACCCATCATAATCATTGGGAAAAATGAAAAAACGATCATAGATGGAATGGAAAAAAATACCGTTATAACTATAAAAAGTCCAAATGTCATATTAGAGAACTTAACCATCACCGGAAGCGGACATAGAAAAGAGGATTTTGATAGTGGTATAACAGCCGAAAAAGCGGACAATCTAAAAATAGAAAATTGTAAAATCACAGATAGCTTGTATGGCATTTATATAATGATGACAAAAAATGCTTTGATAAAAAATAACTATATAACTTCTAAAAAAGAGAAAATTCCCTTAAGAGGTGACGGACTAAAGCTTTGGTATTGCAACAATTCACTTATCCAAAATAATAAATTTGAAAAAGTAAGAGATATAAATCTTGCCCATTCAAATAATAACACTATCCAAAATAATAAATTTTTTAACAATAGATTTGCTACATATCTTGAGATGAGTCACAATAACATCATAAAAAATAACTTATACAAATACAATGAAGTATCCATCATGTTAATGGGTTCTAAAAATATCAAAGTCATCTCAAACAAAGTTTTAAGTTCAAAAGGAGTAGCCGGTGTCGGAATCCTTATGAAAGAGGGTACAAATCTGCATTTTGAAAACAATACCGTTAAATATAATGCCAAAGCATTTTACATAGACAACAAAGCTACTGAAAGGGGGATGCAAAGATATATCATAAACAATGAAATATCCTTCAACCTTGAGGCTTTGCACTTCCATCTACTTGTAAGCAATAACACTATAAAAAGAAATAAAATTCACGACAATCTTGACGATGTGGTTAAAGACTTAACCGGATATCCCAATAGAAATAATGTTGTTGAGTATAACTACTGGGGAGAGTATGAGGGGTTTGATAAAAATCATGACAACATAGGAGATACACCCTATGTTATCTACGAGTATGCCGATAGATTGTGGAGTTATGATCCTAAGATAAAATTTTTCTACGGCAATGTTGTTATAAGTTTAACCAACTTTTTATGCAAAATAGCCCCTTTTGCAGAGCCAATTTTGCTTCTTGAGGATAAAAAGCCTGTCATGTTTTAAGTCTTTCTTAAAGTATCTTTTCTGCTTATAAATAAAATTTCCATTTTTTTTATGGAACCATTGTATAGTAATCCTATTATGGTATAATTATAAAAAATTAATTTAAAAAGGTAAAACAATGAAAATGTATGTATGCGGACACACCAATCCTGATTCAGATTCTATCTGTGCAGCCATCTCTCTATCTTATCTTAAAAATCAGCTTGGAGATGAAGCAACTCCTGCAAGACAAGGAGATATAAATCCTGAAAGTAGATTTATATTGGATAAATTTGATATTGAAGAACCTATCTTAAAAACTGCATACAAAAATGAAAATCTTTTTATAGTTGATTATTCAGATTTAGCTCAAGCTCCAAAAGATATAAAAGAAGCAAATATATTGGGGATAGTTGATCATCATAAACTCGGAGATATAACCACTCCTACTCCCCTTGAGTGTTGGATAAGGCCTGTAGGCTGTTCAAACACAATAATAAAAGAAATGTTTGACTACTATAAGGTGGATATTCCTAAAAATTTAGCCGGTATTATGCTTTGTGCTATATTGAGTGATACGGTTATTTATAAATCTCCAACTTGCACCGAAGAGGATATAAAAGCTACTGAAGAATTAGCTAAAATTGCCGAGGTTGAAGATATAAAAGCTCTTGGTATGGAAATGTTTTTGGTAAAATCTGCCGTCAAAGGAGCAACTCCGAGAGAACTTGTCACAAGAGATTATAAAGACTTCGATATGAGCGGTAAAAAGGTGGGTATCGGTCAACTTGAAGTAGTTGATCTTAGTGTATTTGACGATATGATAGATGATCTTTTTAAAGATATGGAAGCCCTAAAAGAAGAAGGTGATAGACATAGCATTTTACTACTTTTGACAGATATTATCAATGAAGGTTCAAAACTTCTTGTTATTAGTGATGATGAGAGTTTAATAGAAAAAGCTTTTGAAACAAAACTTGAAAACTCTATGAGTTATCTACCGGGAGTCTTAAGCAGAAAAAAACAGGTAGTTCCATTTTTAGAAAAAATTTTTAGTTAAAGGATAAGCGATGTTGTTCTCCAAAAAAGATAATTTAAACAAGCATAAAGACGATATGGGGAAAAAAGTAAATGAATGTATAGAAAAGTTGCAAAATAAAATTGTTGATGAAAAATTTTTACAAAATTTTAATGCAAATTTATCTTTAGAAGAAAAAATGGACTCCATAATAGAATATGTTGTTAATTTAAACTATGAAATGAATTTTTTTATTATGAATTTTCCGGTAGCTATGTTTGCAATAGATCCTCAAAGAAAAATGTTAGTATGGAATAAAAGCTTTGAAGAGATTACGGGATTTAATGAAAATGATATAAGTTCTCTTTCAATTCCTCAAGCACCAAAAATATTATGGTCGAAAAATCCTTCGGAATGTAAAGTATGTAAATTGGTCGGAAAGTATGATAAAGAGAGAAAAAGTGGTATAGGTATAGCCGAGATTACCACTAAACAAGGAAAAATTATACCGGTATATGTTTATGTTGAGCCTATAGTTAAAGATGGAGAAGTGATTAAAACTTATGTAACTCTTAGAAATTTATTGACAGAAAGAGCCAAAGAGGCTGAGATAAGAAAAGACTTTTTTAAACAAGAAGCCAGTGAAATGATAAAAGTATTGGAAAATATATCCAATCACAAATTAAACACCAATCTTAACATCTCAAATGATAACGACTTTAAAGTACTTGAACAACCGATAAAAGAGATACAACACACTCTAAAAGAGTTAGTTACCAGACTAAAAGAGTCATCATCCTTAGTAAAAGAGATTCATGATGATATATTTAACAAATTAAATATTCTTTTAGAGTGGAATGAAAGTAAATTTTTGCCATCTCAAGCAGAAGCAAGCGATAAAGCAAATGAATTAAATGAATCTATGGGTGATATAGAAAAAATGGTTGAAATGATAAAAGATATATCTGATCAAACAAATCTTTTAGCACTAAATGCAGCTATAGAGGCAGCAAGAGCAGGTGAGCATGGAAGAGGTTTTGCCGTAGTTGCAGATGAGATTAGAAAACTTGCCGAAAAATCTCAAAAAAGTGCAACGGAGATAACAGCTATCATCAACTTGATAAAAGCAAATGTTTATAATATGAATGAAGATATAACAAATACACAAAATGAAGTCAAACAATTATCCACTTCTTTAGAAGATATAATGGAAAAATTTGATTCTATGGCTAGAAATGTCATAAATCTTGAAAATCTTGTAAAAGATTTTGAGATATAAAAAATTAATGAAACAGTTCAAAAAAGGAGATGTTTATACCATCTCCTTTGCTCATCTTTTTCATGATATTTTTTCATCTTTTTTAGCTCCTTTACTACCTCTTTTGATAGCAAAGATAGGGATTTCACTCTCACTTGCCTCATTTTTGGATATAGCCAGAAAGATACCATCTTTGTTTAATCCTCTTCTTGGACTTATGGCGGAGAGAAGAGATGTTAAATACTTTGTTATCATAACTCCTGCCATAACAGCTACGGCTATGGGGCTTTTGGGAGTTGTAAACTCCTATATATTAGCTCTTATCTTACTTTTTATAGCTGGAGTTAGTGCTACACTTTTTCATATCCCTTCACCCACTATGATAAAAGAGGCAGCAGGAAATGAAACCGGAAAAGGGATGAGTTATTTTATGGTAGGAGGAGAGAGTGCAAGAACCATAGGTCCTCTTATCATAACCGGAGCCATCTCTTTATGGGGTTTTGAGGGAACTTACAGACTTATACCTTTTGGCATAGCCGCTTCTATATTTTTATACTTTAAACTTAAAGATTTTGAAGTGGAGGATTTTAGTGCCAAAAAAATTGAAGAAGGAAGTACTAAAAAGATATTAAAATCATTAAAATCCTTTTTTATTATACTTGGCTCATACCTTCTTTTTAATGCCGGAACAAAATCAGCCCTTACTCTATATCTTCCGGTATATTTAGTCAGACACGATATAAGTATCTATGAAGCCGGTATATCTCTATCTATCTTACAATTTTTCGGGATAGTGGGAACATTTTTTTCAGGACGATTTTCAGACAGGATAGGCAGAAAAGCTGTACTTTTGATATCAGCTTTTGGAATCACTTTTTCAATGTTGCTTTTTATATTTTTTTACAAAAATGCGATATTTTTTATCTTGCCTCTTCTTGGTTTTTTTCTTTTTATGCCTGGACCCGTTATGCTAAGTGCCGTTCAAGATACCAACACGAACAAACCTACTTTCGTCAATAGCATTTATATGGGTATAAACTTCGGCATAAGCTCATTGGCAGTCTTTTTTATAGGATTTTTTGCAGATCGTTTTGGACTTGATATAGTCTATGAAATCTGCACACTTTTCACATTTTTATCCATATTTATCATACTTTTTTTACCTTTAAAAAAGAATGCTTAAAGAGTTATTTTTAAGTCTTGACCTTTGTCATTTTATAAGACAAATTTTTAAGATATAATCCGCCCAAACAATCAAAAGGTTTTTTAATGCTCACAGAAATTTTAAAAAGGAATGGTATTGCTCAAGAATTTCAACCTTTCAAAATCGAAGATGCGATAAAAAAGGCTTTCAAAAGCGAAAATACCACATATGATAGGCAAGTTTTTTTAAATGTCTTAGAAAAGATACAAAATAAAAGAGTTGCAGCTGTCGAAGATATACAAGATCTTATAGAGCATGAACTTTACAAAGCAAGATATTTTGATGTGATGAAGTCCTTTATGCAATATAGACTCATCCATAAAATGCAAAGAGAGCATATCTTAGGACTCAATGAAGATACAACTTATATAAACTGTACTCAAACCATAGAAGAGTATATAGATAAAATTGACTGGAGGATAAATGCCAACTCAAACACGGGCTACTCCAATGCCGGACTTGTAAATAATAGTGCAGGAAAAATTATAGCGAACTATTGGCTTGATAAAGTTTATTCCAAAGAAGAGGGGTATGCCCATAGAAATGGAGACTATCATATACACGATCTTGACTGTTTGACGGGATATTGTGCCGGATGGAGTTTAAGAGTATTACTTGATGAGGGATTTAACGGAGTTAGAGGTAGAGTTGAAAGCAGACCTCCAAATCACTTTAGAGAAGCTCTCGGACAGATGGCAAACTTTCTTGGCATACTTCAAAGTGAGTGGGCGGGAGCTCAAGCCTTTAGCAGTTTTGATACATACCTTGCTCCTTATGTATTTAAAGACAAACTAACTTTTAAAGAGATAAAAAAAGCTATAAGAAGTTTTATTTATAACTTAAATGTACCGGCAAGATGGGGGCAAAGTCCATTTACCAATATCACTATCGACTGGACGGTACCAAGCGACTTAAAAGATCAGATACCCACAAGAGAGCAAAAGCATATATTTAAAAATTTACAAGATGAAGAGCTTTTAGAAGAAGCACAAACAAGAGGTTGCAACTCTCTTGAAGATATGACATATAAAAACTTTCAAAAAGAGATGAACCTCATAAACAAAGCTTACTATGAAGTGATGACAGAAGGCGATAAGACGGGACAGCCATTTACATTTCCTATACCTACGGTTAATATCACCGAAGATTTTGACTGGTATGGAGAAAATACCGATCTTCTTTTTGAAAATACCGCTAAAATCGGCTCAAGCTACTTTCAAAACTTTATAGGAAGTCAATATATAAGAGATGAAAACGGAAATCTCGTAGAAAATCCTGAAGCTTATAAGCCGGGTGCAGTTAGAAGCATGTGTTGCAGACTTCAACTAGACCTTAGAGAGCTTTTAAAAAGAGGCGGGGGGCTTTTTGGAAGTGCCGAGATGACCGGAAGTATAGGAGTTGTTACCATAAATGCCGCAAGACTCGGATATCTTTATAAAAACGATAAAGAAGCTCTTTATGATGAGCTTGAAAGACTTATGGATTTAGCCAAATCAACTCTTGAAAAGAAGAGAGTCTTTATCCAAGAGATGTATGATAGAGGTTTGTACCCATATACAAAAAGATACCTTCCCGGATTTAACAACCACTTCTCAACTATCGGTATAAACGGTGTCAATGAAATGATAAGAAACTTTACCAACGATAAGCATGATATTACGGATGAAGTTGGAGCGAAATTTGCTTTGGAAATGTTAGACTTTATGAGAGAAAAGTTAAAAGCTTATCAAGAAGAAACAGGCAATCTTTACAACCTTGAGGCAACTCCGGCAGAAGGAACGACATATAGATTTGCCAAAGAGGATAAGAAGAGATATCCAGATATCATACAAGCTGGATTTGATAAAAATATATACTATACAAACTCTTCTCAACTTCCGGCAAACTATACGGATGATCCTTTTGAAGCTCTTGATATGCAAGATGAGTTGCAGTGTAAATATACAGGCGGTACGGTCTTGCATCTATATATGAGTGAGAGGATAAGTTCACCGGAGGCTTGTAGAAAACTTGTAAGGAGTGTTATAGAGAACTATAGACTACCATATATTACTATAACACCGGTTTTCTCCGTTTGTCCTAAACATGGCTATATAAGCGGAGAGTATGAGTATTGTCCATATTGTGATGAAGAGTTGATAGAAAATTATAAGAAGGAGAAATTGAAATGACAAAAGAAGAAATTTTAAAGAATATTGAGAGTAAAAGAACGAGATGTACGGTTTATACAAGAGTTATGGGATACCATAGACCCGTTGAAAGTTTTAATATAGGCAAGAAAGGTGAGCATAAAGAGAGAGTTCAGTTTGTAGAAAATCCAAAAGAGCAACTTAAAAACTGTGGATGATAAAATCCTATATGATATAACAAAATTTACCGTGCTTGACTATGAAGAGCATTTGAGTGCGGTTTTGTGGTTTGGCGGGTGCAATATGAGATGCCCCTACTGCTACAACAGCGATATAGTCTTTGCCAAAGAGGGAAACTTTGACAAAGATGAACTTTTTAGATTTCTAAAAAGCAGACAAAGAAGACTCGAAGCCGTCGTTTTAAGCGGTGGAGAGTGTACTTTATATAAAAAGCTGCCACAACTTGCAAGAGAGATAAAAGAGTTAGGTTACAAGATAAAGATAGACACAAACGGCACCAATCCAAAAATGTTAAAAGAGATGTTAAAAGATAATCTTTTGGATTTTATATCACTTGATTATAAAGCACCATCATACAAATACCAAGAGATTACAAAACATAAAAATTTTACTCTTTTTAAAGAGAGTTTAATTCATTTTATAGAAAATGAGGCAAATTTTGAGGTAAGAACGACTGTTCATACCGATCTTTTAGATGAAAATGATATAAATCATATCATCAAAGATCTTTACGATAAAGGCTATAAAAATAGTTATTATATACAAAATTATATGCATCAAGAAAAAATACTCGGTACTTTAAAAGAGCAAACAACAGAGTTGGATATCACAAAGATAAAAACCGACTTGATAGATGTAAAATTTAGGAATTTTAAAATTTAATCCTTTGGGAATGGGTTATAGCTACTGCTATAGCATCTGTTATGTCTAATGGTTTTATCTCCTTTTTTATACCAAGTATTCTTTTTACCATGAAAGCTACTTGCTCTTTTGCAGCTTTTGCTTTTCCAGTTACAGCTTTTTTTACTTGTAATGGAGTATATTCATAAAAATTACCATACTCAAGTAATATCTTTAAAGATAGAGCTCCTCTAAATTGAGCCAATTTTAAAACTGTTTTTGGATTGTGAGCATAAAATATATCTTCTATCGCCACTTGATCTATCTTAGCATTTTTAAATACTGTATCAAATCCTTCAACAAGCTCCATTATTTGATATTGTAACTCTTTCTCTTTTATCTTAATAAGTCCTGCCTCTATCAAATATAGTTTAGATCTCTCTTTTTTGACGATAGCATATCCACAGTTTCTACTTCCCGGGTCTATTCCAAGTATATTCATTTTTTCTCACTTTTCACACTCTTTTCACATTGTGAATAATCTGTTTTTACACATTTAAAAATCGTTTAACAGATTATTTAAGGTATTTTAGCTAAAATTATATATATTTTCACATAGTTTTCAATATGTGAATAAAAAACAAACAGGAAAAAAATTGTTAGTTGATACCATAATCGAACTTTTAAAAAAAGAGATATCTTTACAAGAGTATAACAGATATATAAAGCAATTATCATTTAATGAAAAACTTTCAAAGTCCGATCTTGTGGTATTTGAAGTACCAAATATACTTGTAGCTAATTGGATCAAATCAAAATATTCCGAAAAATTAGCCCATCTTTACGAAGTTAAAACAGGTAAAAAACCAAAAATAGAGATAAAACTAAAATCAAAACAAAAAAGAGGTGTTAAAAAAGAAAAAATACTTGAAATCAAAAAAAATGTGAAAAAAACCATATTAAATCCCTCTTTTACATTCAGTAGCTTTGTAGTCGGCAGTTCAAATCAATTTGCATATACTATAGCAAAATCCGTATCAGAAAAACCGGGAGTAGTTTATAATCCAGTATTTATATATGGTCCTACTGGTCTTGGAAAGACTCACCTTATCCATGCCATAGGCAATAATGCTAGTGAAAAAGGAAAAGTTATCATATATGCTACTATAGAACAATTTATGAATGATTTTACCTACAATCTAAGAAATCAATCAATGGATAGATTTAGAGAAAAGTATAGAAGCTGTGATATATTACTTATAGACGATGTTCAATTTCTAAGCAATAAAATTCAAACTCAAGAGGAGTTTTTTCATACATTTAATGAACTTCACAATAATGGAAAACAGATAATTTTAACTTCAGATAAACCTCCAAAAATGATAGCAGGACTTGAAGAGAGATTGAAAAGTAGATTTGAATGGGGTATTAAAGCAGATATTACATTACCTGAACTTGAAACAAAAATTGCTATCATAAAGAAAAAATGTGAGATAGACGGAATATACTTAAATAATGATATTGTAAATTACATTGCTACAAACATGGGTGATAATATAAGGGAAATAGAGAGTGCTATAATAAACTTAAATGCCTATGCTTCTTTAATGGGACAAAAAATAACATTTGATTTTGCTAAAAATGTTATGAAAGAACAAATCAAAGAGAGAAATGCAAATATAACCCTTGAAGATATTATAAATGTAATTTCAAGAGAATTAAATATAAAACCAAGTGAAATCAAATCAAAAAGAAGAAGTAAAAATATAGTAGAAGCAAGAAGGATAGGAATATATCTAGCAAGAACATTAACACCAAACTCTATGCCTGCTCTTGCATCATTTTTTGGTATGAAAGATCATACAGCAGTTTCACACAACATGAAAAAAATAAATGAAATCATTCAAAATGATGAAAATTTTAAAATAAGAATAGATGAACTTAAAAATATGATTATTTCTAAATAAAACTCTTATAAATTTTATTGAAGCTTTGCTTTGATAAAAAGAGGATTTTTAGTGTGAAAAAATGTGAAAAAACAAGGATAGTTTTCTTGTTTTGAAAATGTGAAAATATAGGCTTTAATAAAGTTTTTCACATTTTCAAGGTAATATACTACTATTACTATTTTATTTATTAAATAAAGGAGATAAAATGAAATTTGTAATCAATAAAAGTGTTTTAGAAAATATGCTTATAAATACTCTTCCATATCTTGAAAAAAAAGATTTAAGTCAAATAACTTCACACATTCTTATTACCACTTTTGAAGATACTTTAAATATAAAAAGTACAGATTTTGAAATAGGTATAGAAATACATAGTAAAAATTTAAAGATAAATGAACCTGGAACTGCAACTGCAAATGGTAAAAAACTATTTGATATCATAAAAATCTTAAAAGACGATGAAGTAGTATTAGAAACTATTAATGACTATCTATACATAAAACAAAAGCACTCAAAATTTAAATTACCTATGTTTAATCCATCTGAATTTCCAGAATTTCCAGAAATAATAAATAAATCAAGATTTGATATAAATAGTTCAAATCTTGTAAGATCTATAAAAAAAATAGCTCCTGCCATAGATACAAACAATCCAAAATTTGAATTAAACGGTGCATTGATAGATATAAAGGAGAATTATATCAATATAGTTGCTACCGATACTAAAAGATTGGCAATAGTTAAGATAGAAAATAGTAATGAAAAAGATATCTCTTTAATTATCCCTAAAAAAGCAATTTCAGAAATACAAAAGATATTTTTTGATGAGATAGAAATATATTATGATGAAAATACACTTATAGCAAAATCATCCAATTTCACATTTTTTACAAAATTGATAAATGGTAGATATCCTGATTATGAAAGAATAATTCCAAAAGAGATGGATAAAAAAATACTTTTAAATAGAGATAAAATTGTAGGAGCTATAAAACAAATATGGGTTGTATCTCAAGAGATAAAAGTAACTTTTAAACCTGAAATTATAATTTTTGAAAGTTTAAATGAGAGTAATATTGAAGCAAAAACAGAGATAGAGGCAAATACCGGTTTAGAAGAGGATATAACTTTAGCGGTCAATTCTAAACACATAATAGATTTTTTAACAAATATAGAAAAAAATAGTTTTACTTTTGGGTATAATGATTCAAAACTACCTTTTATGATTGAGAGTGAAAACTTTTTAACAATAATAATGCCAATAACGATATAACGGAGAAAAAATGGAAGAGAAAAAATATAATGCATCGAATATAAAAGTTTTAAAAGGTCTTGAAGCGGTCAGAAAAAGACCAGGAATGTATATAGGTGATACCAATATTAACGGACTTCATCATCTTGTTTATGAAGTTGTTGATAATTCTATAGATGAAGCGATGGCAGGATTTTGTGATAATATAGAAGTTGTACTGACTAAAGAAGGAAGTGCAAAGATAAGTGATAACGGTAGAGGAATACCGGTCGATCTTCATCCTACTGAAAAAATACCTGCTGCTACAGTTGTATTGACAGTCCTTCATGCTGGTGGTAAATTTGATAAAGATACATATAAAGTAAGTGGTGGACTTCATGGTGTCGGAGTTTCTGTTGTAAATGCTCTTTCATCAAAACTTAAGATGACTATCTATAAAAACAATCAAATATATACTCAAGAATTTGAAAGAGGTATTCCTGTAAATGATCTTGAAATAATAGGTAAAACAAGAAAAAAAGGAACAACTATAGAGTTTTGGCCAGATAGTGAAATATTTGAAACAGTTGAATTTAAATATGAAATATTATCTAAAAGACTTAAAGAACTTGCATATCTAAATCCTACTATCAAGATAACTTTGAGTGATGAAAAAAGTGCTAAAAAAGAAATTTTTCATTTTGAAGGTGGTATTAGTCAATTTGTTCAAGATTTAAATAAAAAAGAGGCTATTACAAAAGTTTTTCACTTTGATACAAAAGCGGAAGATATAGAGATAGATATTGCATTACTTTACAATACCGGATATGGTGAAACATTTTTCTCATTTGTAAATAATATTAAAACAATAGAAGGTGGAACACATGAAAGCGGTTTTAAAGCTGGTCTTACAAGAGCTATAACAAACTATAAAAATAATAATGCCGCTCAAAGAGAAAAAGATGTGAAAATAAGTGGTGATGATGTAAGAGAGGGATTGATAGCTATAGTTAGTGTAAAAGTCCCTGAACCACAATTTGAGGGACAGACTAAAGGAAAACTTGGAAGTTCTTATGTTAAACCTCTTGTTCAAAAATCTACTTACGAAATGCTTGTTAAATATTTTGAAGAAAATCCTATAGAAGCTAAGATTATCATGAATAAAGCCTTATCTGCTGCAAGAGGTAGAGAAGCGGCTAAAAAAGCAAGGGATCTTACAAGACGAAAAGACTCTATGAGTGTAGGTACACTTCCGGGAAAACTTGCCGATTGTCAAAGTAAAGATGCAAGTATCAGCGAACTTTATCTTGTGGAGGGAGATAGTGCCGGTGGTAGTGCTAAACAGGGAAGAGATAGAGTTTTTCAAGCTATTTTACCTCTAAAAGGAAAGATACTTAATGTTGAAAAGAGTAGGATAGATAAGATACTAAAATCAGATGAGATAAAAAATATGATAACTGCTCTTGGTTGCGGTATAGGAGAGGATTTTAATGCTGAAAAGTTAAGATATCATAAGATAATTATCATGACCGATGCCGATGTGGATGGAAGTCATATTCAAACTCTACTTTTAACATTTTTATTTAGATATTTAAGACCTCTTATCGAAGAGGGATATGTTTATATCGCTCAACCTCCGCTTTATAGATATAAAAAAGGTAAAAAAGAGATATATTTAAAAGACAATAAAGCAATGAGTGAATTTTTGATAGAAAATGGCATACTTAGTATGGATTTTAAGGGTATAGGAACAAAAGATGCCGTAGAATTTTTCAAAATAGTTGCTGCTTATGATAATATTTTAAAAGAGTTAGAAAAAAGATTTTCTATGATAGAAGTTATAAGATATATGATAGAAAATCCGGACATTATAAAAAATGATAATCAAGTACTTTTTCAAATATTAAAAAAATTTGTTAATGAACTTGGTTATAATATACTTAATTTTTCTGTTACGGATGAAGAGATACATCTTTTTATACAGACAAATGAAGGTCTTGAAGAGTTATTGATAAATGACAATCTTTTTGTAAATCCTCTATATGAAGAAGCTTTATATATATACTCTAAGATAAAAGAGAGAGATGAAGGACAGTTTGGAGATAGAGATATTATTGATATATTAAAAGATATAGAAAGAAATGCTAAAAAAGGTGCATATATCCAAAGATATAAAGGTCTTGGTGAAATGAATCCGGAACAGCTTTGGGAAACAACTATGGATCCTCAAAATAGAAGACTTTTAAAAATAAATATTGATGAATTTGAAGTCGCAAGCGATACTTTTTCACTATTTATGGGAGATGAAGTAGAACCAAGAAGAGAATACATTCAAAACCATGCTAAAGATGTTGTTCATTTGGATGTTTGATGCTATATTCAGAAATCAAGGAGAGGGAAAATAGATTTTTTCTCTCCTTGAAGATTGCAATTCCATTCTTTTTCTTTCTCTTATTTATATTTTTT
This sequence comes from Campylobacterales bacterium, assembly GCA_027065125.1. GTDB lineage: Bacteria > Campylobacterota > Campylobacteria > Campylobacterales > JALSKU01 > JALSKU01. The sequence continues at coordinate 29,780 of JAMOOV010000104.1, forward strand.
ATTATTACTACCAATATTGATATAAAAACATTTCTACAAAATAATATAATAGCCTTTTTAATTATATTTTTCATATATGTTTACTATATACTTTATCAGATATATATGGGTTTTAAGACTTCTATGATAGATAGTATTACAAAAGCTTTTTCAAGAGAACATATATTAAAAATCATAGATAAAAAGATGAAAAAAAAGAGGTTTTTAATAGTTGGTATAAAAATAAAAAATATAATGGATATAAATGAAAGATATGGCATAAAAAAAACTGATGAAATTTTAAGATTTTTAGTAGAAAAATTGAATAATTTTTTAATAAAAAAAGAGTATAAAAATATACCTATAGGTCATATAATAGGTGGAAATTTTATATTTTTATTAGATTGTGATAAAAAAAAGATAAATCATATTATAAAACAGTTTATTAATCAAATCGAAAATAATAATGAAGAGAATATATATTTAAAATTAATATTTTCATTTGTTTGTAGTGATTCACAAAATAGTGCAGATGATATATTAATTTCTTTATTTGAGCAGTTTGAATTGGATAGTAAAAATAGAAGAAATGGTAAAAGATTAAAGTTAAAAGTTAATGAATTTGAGAGATTGATAATAGATTTGATAGAAAAAAAAGAGTTTGATTTTAGATTTCAGCCTGTAAAAAATATAAATAATTTAAAAATAGAGATATATGAAGTTCTTATTAAATTAAATTCTGATAAATATGGAAAAATTTCTCAAAAAGATTTTATATCTGTTATAAATAGAATAGGTTATGAAAATATTTTTGATGAAATTTTAATAGAAGAGATAGTAAAAATTTATCATTTATTAGATAAAAAAGTAAAATTATCCGTAAATATTTCTCTATATTCTATTGAAAACAGTAATTTCTTGAATAATATAAAAAAATTGATAAAAAATTATGGAAAGATAGAAAAAAATATTATTTTAGATATCAGTGGAAATAGTTATATTGATGATACTATTAAACTAAATGAAAATATAAAAATTTTAAGAAATATGGGTTTTTTAGTAGCAATAGATAATTTTGGAGGAGATAATAACTCATTTAATTATATTAAAAGTATAAATTTTGATATAGTTAAATTTGATATTGAGTATTCTAAAAACTATAAAGATAGAAAAAAAATGGATATATTAAAAGCTTTTATATATATTTTTAAAGATTTAAATATAAAAAGTGTAATAAAATTTATAGAGAATGAAGAGAGCTATCAATTTTTTAAAAGTCTTGAAATTGACTATATACAAGGTTATATAGTTGGAAAACCGATTAATTTAAAGCAGTTAAGGAGTAATTTGTGAAATATGGAGAAAAAGAGATAAAAGAATTTGATATAAATAAAGAGGAAAATTTTTGGCCAAATAAAAATAAAAAAGATTATACTATAAAAGTGACTTTGCCAGAATTTATGTGTAAATGTCCAAGAAGTGGATATCCTGATTTTGCTACTATACATCTTGAGTATATACCAAATGAAAAAGTTGTGGAACTTAAAGCTTTAAAACTTTATATAAACTCATTTATGGATAGGTATATCAGCCATGAAGATAGTATAAATGAGATATTTGATACGATTTTTGAGGGATTAAAACCAAAAAAGATGAAAATAATCGGTGATTTTAATCCAAGAGGTAATGTTCATACGGTAATTGAAAGGGAAGAAGATGTTAGATCCAAAGCTGATTGATTATTTTTTTACCGCAGCTTCCATACAGAGATGGAACGACTATCCAAGAATGATAGAACTTGTTGAACTTGACAAACAGGCTCATAAGTTTATCATAGCTTACTTTATAGCTAAACTTGAAAAGGATGTGGATTATATCGCTCTTATCGAAGGCGGTATATTTGAATTTTTAAGACGAGTTGTAGTTACCGATATTAGGCCTGATGTCTTTCATAAAGCTTTGATGCAAAAAAAAGATGAGATAAATTCTTGGGTTATTAAAAATCTCAAAGATTCTATAAAAGATATAGATAATGGTGAATTTTTAAAAAGGTTTGAAAACTATTTAACGGATGAAAATTCATATAAAAAAGAGAGGTTTATACTAAAAGCTGCCTCATATTTGGCTACAAAGTGGGAATTTTCTATCGTGTATCAAACAAGTTCATTTTTAAATGATATAGATAAGACGAAGGTTGCGGTGGAAGAGGAGATAGAGGACTATTATGAGCTTATAGGGGTTAGAAAGATAGCCCTCGGTAAGAAGTTGGCACATCTTATAGATATAAGTGGTAGGCTAAGATTTCAAAAAAGGTGGGCTCAAACTCCTCGTATCCCAAATACCTCCGTTCTTGGACATATGTTAATAGTTGCTTTTTTGGGATATTTTTATTCATTAAAAATAAAAGCTTGTAAAAAAAGAGTTGAAAATAACTTTTTCTGTGCCATTTTTCACGATCTTCCAGAAGCCCTAACAAGAGATATTATTTCTCCGGTAAAATACTCTGTCAGCGGACTTGATGATATTATAAGCGAATATGAGATAAGAAAAATAGAGGATGAAATTTTACCTTTAGTTCCATTAAATTTTAAAGATGAATTTAAATATATTCTTGGACTTTATAATGGCAAAAAAGATGAATTTTCAAACAAGATAAGAGAAAATGGTGTTATAAAAGAGATTGAAGATAGTCAAAAATATAATGAAAACAGATATGAAACTATAGATGGTAAAGCTTTAAAAGCATGTGATAGGATAGCAGCTTTTATAGAGGCAACTTTGTCTATATCTTATGGAGTAAAATCAAAAGAGTTGGTACAGGGAAAAGCCACAATAGAGGAAAAGTTACAACAAAGCGGTAAAATAGGTAGTATTGATTTTTATAAACTTGCAAAAGATATAGAGAAGTATTTTAGTAACGAGTCGTAAGCACTCCTCTTCAGATGGCTGCGGCACATGGTGATTTAAGGTGCTCTGCTGTGTTCCCACCCTGAAGCATTGTCTTAAAAAACCATTGCACAGGTCTGAAGAGAAGCAATACAATTATAGTAAAAAAGAGTTGAATATAAGATAAAAGGTTGTTATATTGTTTAGAAAGTTAAAGATAGCACTTTTCTCATTTTTTAGAGAATTTCTTGTTTTTCATCATAGTTCTTTAGAATTTCGAGCAAAACTTTTAACGGCTATGATAAGTGCAGGAAAGGGAGATTTGGAATGTGAAGAGAAAACTTTGGAAGAGATAGCTCATAGTATATATAAAAATGATGAAATTAGAGCCGATATTTTAATTAAAACAACACATGAATATATCGAAAAAGTTAAAGAGATGAATGATCTTGATATAGATGAACTTATATTAGATATTGATAAAAATCTTAAAAAACATCGTAAATTTTATAGTAAAATAGATATAGATATTTTAAAAAGATTTTTAAAATGCAAAGCTTCCACTGATGAAAAACTTTTGAGACTTAGAATTATAGAATTTTTACAAAATGAGTTAAAAGAGAGTAAAGGTAAAAAATAGATATTGTGCAGTGTATTATTCTGTACCGTTTAATATTGGAACAAAAAGACATTGTTCCAATTCTGTTATAGTTATTTTATCATTATTTTTTACAAATCTTGTGATGATATGTTTTTCGCCTTTTTCTATGGGAGCTACTAAAATACTACCATTTTTTAGTTGATCAAATATCTTTTGAGGTATCTCTTTTGCTGTTGCGGAAAAGAGTATTCGATCATAGGGGGCAAAACTACTCCAACCGTTTTGACCGTCATCACACCTAACATTGATATTATTGATTTGTAACTCTTTAAATCTCTTTTTTGCTTCATTTGACAGTCTTTCTATCCTCTCTATACTAAAAACTCTTCTTATGAGTTTGCTAAGTATGGCAGCTTGATATCCGCTACCACAACCAACTTCAAGGATACTATCAACACCCTTATCTATTAGTAGTGCTTGTGTCATCTTTGCTACAGTTAAAGGGGAACTTATCCATTGATTTGAAGATAGTGGCAAAGCATCAAGTTTATAGGCAAGATGTTTCAACCCGGCAGGAACAAATAGCTCTCTTTTTACTGATGCTATAGCATTTTTAATTTCTTTATCAAGGGGAAAGATTTTCTCTATCTCATTTGCCATCTTTTTACATTTTTGTAATTCAATTTTTTCTATCATTTTATACCTATATCCAAATATCTTCTCATCTTTTTAATCTCGGAGAGATCTATCTTCTTTTGTATGTAAGATTTTCTATCATCTTTATAAAGATTTCCGAAAGGAGAGCTAATAAGAGAGCTTTTTGCCATATCATCATTTGAACTGTTTGAGACTACTACAAAGCACTGGTTTATCACCGAAAGAGAGTTTGCTATGATTTCTAACTGCTTTTTTCTGGGTTTTCCCCATAGTGAAGGTACAAGTATCACATCCGCCCCTTTTATTTTTTTCCAAAGATTTATAAATCTCAACTCAAAGCAGATAAGCACAGCATATTTTATGCCATCAATCTGCACCACTTTTATATCTTCTGATTTTCCTTTTTTAAAGTATTTGTGTTCATCTCCTAACTTAAAAAGCTCATATTTGTCTCTTTGATATAGTATATGTCGATTGTATATCAACTTGGCTCTGTTATAAAAAGATCCCCCTTTTTCCTCTATCATGCTAAGACATAATGTTTTATCTTTGGTTAATTCTAACAAATCTCTCTCTATCTTTTTGGAAAAATTTGATGCTTTTTTCATATCTTTATAACAAAAATTGCTTAAGCAAAGTTCGGGTGCTACGATGATAGAATTGTCAGGAGTTTTTTTTAGCAATGAAGAGAGCTTTTTAAAATTCTCTTCGAATGCAAAATCTTTATAGGAAAATTGGAGTGAAATAACCTCTTTAAAAGTCGTCAAAAGTTAGACTTCCTTTTGAGTAGTTAGTAACATTTCCTTCAAAAAAGTTGGTTTTTTGATCGTTAAATTTAGAAAAATTATCAACCCATTTTATAGGATGTTCTATACCATTATAAAGAGGTTTCATACCTACAGCTTTCAATCTATCATTTGCAAGATATTTTATATATTTATCTATTATTTCATCGGTAAGTCCGAGAATTTGCCCATTTGTTATATATTGTCCCCAAGAAACTTCAAGTTTAACAGCCTCTTCAAACATATGATAAACTTCATCAAGTAGAGTTTTTGTAAATAGATCTGGTCTCTCTTTTTTGACAGTATTTATCATATTTTGAAAAAGAAGAAGATGAGTTACCTCATCTCTTTGTATAAATCTTATCATTTGAGCGGAACCAAGCATCTTTCCACTTCTTGCTAAAGTGTAAAAGAATGTAAAACCGCTATAAAAGTACAATCCCTCAAGAATTTGATTGGCAAACATTGCTTTTACGATTTGATCTTCAGTCGGATTTTCCGCCAATTTCTCATAAACACTTGCTATGTAGTCGTTTTTGCCTTTTAATTGCATATCATTTCTCCACATCTCATATATTTCATCTGTATTACTTGAGATGCTATCTACCATAACTGCATAACTTTGAGAGTGAAGAGCCTCTTCATAAGCTTGTCTAACAAGTATAAGGTTTATCTCCGGAGCCGTTATAAAAGGGTTTACATTGTCTATTAAATTGTTCGTTTGCAAAGAGTCCATAAATATAAGCTGTGAAAGAGCTTTATCATAAGAGACTTTCTCTTGGTCGGTCAACTGCTTATAATCTCTAACATCAGCTGTCATGTCCACCTCTTTGGGAAACCAAGTATTGTTTAACATCATGTCCCAAAGATTGTATGCCCATTGATATTTTATTTTATTTAGTTCAAATATACCAGTTGGATTGCCTCCAAAAACTTTTCTGTCGCTAACACCCTCTTTTGAAGTTGGATTGTATATCTTTTTTCTCTCTACCATCTTTATCCTTTTATACTATCTCTACTTTTTTATCACCCGATACTACTTCTCCTATGATATATCCGTCGGAGTTTTTCAAAACGGTATCAACACTATCTTTATCTACTATTAAAACCATTCCAACTCCCATATTGAATGTTCTAAACATTTCATCTTCATTTATATATTTACTCATATAGTCAAATATGGCAATAGATTTTAAACTATCTTTTTTTACTATTGCTTTTAAGTGTTTTGGTAATGCTCTTGGTAGATTTTCTGTAATACCGCCTCCTGTTATGTGAGCCAAGGCATTGATATGCTCTTTTAGTTTCTTAAATGTTTTGACATATATGTGAGTAGGCTCTAAAAGTATATCTATAAGTTTTTTCCCATCAAATTCATCGTCAAATTTGTGATTTAATTTCTCAAAAAAGAGTTTTCTGACAAGTGAATATCCGTTTGAGTGTATACCGGAACTCGGAAGAGCTATGAGTATATCTCCAGCTTTTACTTTGTCACTTCTGTCAAGCTCATCTTTTTCGGCAATTCCTACAGCAAATCCCGCAAGGTCAAAATCTCCCTTTGCATACATTCCGGGCATCTCCGCTGTCTCTCCTCCTATCAATGCACACTCAGACTGCATGCATCCCTTGCTTATGCCTTTGACTATGGATGCGGACTCTTCAACGATAAGTTTACTGGTAGCATAGTAGTCAAGAAAAAACAGAGGAGTTGCAAAGTTACAAATCAAATCATTTACACACATAGCTACCAAGTCTATACCTACGGTATCGAATTTTTTAGCATCTATGGCAAGTTTGAGTTTTGTTCCCACTCCGTCGGTTGCTCCGAGAATTACCGGTTTTTTATATCCGGTTGGTAATTCGTAAGCTCCTGCAAAAGAGCCTATACCACCTATAACATTTTTATTGAAAGTAGCAGAAACAAAAGGCTTTATCTCTTCGACAAATCTTGCCCCTTCATCTATATCTACTCCTGCATCTTTATAATTTAATTCACTCATATTTATCTTTATCCTTTTAATCTTTCCATTCGCAAGGAGGAAATATCTTTTTTAAAAACCAAATAGATGGACAAAAGTTGGTAAATGCCCATATTATAAGCATTATTATAATAAAAGTTTGTAAAACTACAGCTGTTTGAAACATTGTTCTATCTCCGCTTAAACCCAATGCAAAAAGCCATAAAATGATACCAAGCATTATAGCAGTCATAAGTCTTTGGATTCTTTGATAACACATATTTTTCCTTTTTGAATCTTTTTTGAATCTAATATGTCTTTGATATTTTATCCACAATATGATAAAATATTAATAAATGATTGATACAAACTCAATAAATCTATTACAAAATTTGAGTTAAAAAGGGAAATATATGCAAATCATTGTAACAGGCGGTATTTGTACAGGTAAAAGTACTGCTTGTAAAGTATTTGAAGAAAATGGTTTTCATATTATTGATGCCGATAAAATTGCTCATGATATGCTGGATAAAAATATTTTTTCTATCAAAAAACTTTTTGGTAATAAGTATATTGTAAATGGTAAAGTAGATAGGAAAAAGCTTGGATCTTTGGTTTTTGAAGATGAAAAAGAGAAAGAAAAACTGGAGTCTTTACTGCATCCTCTTATAAGAGAAGAGATAAAAAAATCGATCTTAAAGTTAGAAGAAAACCAAAAGAGATATATTTTGGATATTCCGCTTTTTTTTGAAAAGGGAGGATATGTCGCTGATAAAGTTATATTGATATATGCTTCAAAAGAGGAGCAGATAAAAAGACTACAAAAAAGAAATTTTCTATCTTTCAAAGAGGCTCAAAAAAGGCTGAATGCTCAAATGAATATAGAGAAAAAAAAAGAGTTATCGGATATTGTGATAGAAAATATGGCAAGTATTGAAGAGTTAAAAAATAATATAAAAAAGGTTATAGATGCAGATTTCAAAATATAGTGCAAGTGGTAATGATTTTGTTATATTTCATACATTTAAGGAGATAGATAGATTCGATTTGGCAAAAAAACTTTGCCATAGACAAAATGGTATAGGTGCGGATGGGCTTATAGTGCTTTTGCCGAGTTGTAAAAAAGAGTATGATTTTAAGTGGCAATTTTACAATAGTGACGGAAGTGTGGCTGCGATGTGCGGCAACGGAAGTAGGGCGACCGCACACTATGCCTATGAGAACGGTTTATGCGATAAAAAGATGAGCTTTTTAACCGGTGCCGGTATCATTGAGGCCGAGGTTGAAGGTGATATCGTGCAGACAACTTTAACGGATACCAAGATAGTAGGAGAGAATATATCCGAAAATGGAAAAAGTTGGGATATATACGATACGGGAGTACCTCATCTTGTAACTTTTACGGATGATTTGGATGTTTACTCCAAAGAGGAAGCGAGAGAATTGAGGCAAAAATATAATGCCAATGTCAACTATGCTCTTATAAAAGATGAAAAGATGTATGTTAGAACTTATGAAAGAGGTGTAGAAGATGAAACTTTGGCTTGCGGAACGGGGATGGCCGCCTGTTTTTACTCTGCACTACAAAAAGGCTTGATAAAAGATAGTGTGGAAGTTTACCCCAAAAGCAAAGAAAGATTAATTTTAACTTATAAAAACAATAAAATATATTTTAAAGGAAAAGTTGCAAGAAGTTTTGATATAATAAAATATATAATATAAAATTTACGGAGAAATGATTTGAGAAAAATAGTTGTGATAGTGATGCTTTTATCCACATTTATCTATGCGGGAGGGCTTCCTTCTTGGTACTATAAGATAAAAAGTGTTTCTTTACAAAAGAAGAAATTTGTGGAGATAATGTTACCTTTGATAAAAAAAGCAAATGAAAATACACTAAAAGAGAGAAAGTTTGTTATAAATTTTTTTGACAAGCTTGAAAAACATGGTTTTGCATCTATGAAAAAAAGCGAACTTATAAAATTGGCAAAATTGTCAAAAAAGTATAAAATAAAGAATCTTTTTGACAAATATGAATATCTTTTGAAGATTGATAAAGTTCCTGAGTCTTTAGCCCTTACTCAAGCTGCCATAGAGAGTGCATGGGGAAAAAGTAGATTTGCAAAGTATGCCAACAATATCTTTGGACAGTGGACATATAAAACAAAAGGACTTGTTCCAGAAAATAGGACAGAAGGACAAACCCATAAAATTAAAATTTTTAGATCTCTGCAATCTTCAGTTAATGCATATGTGGCAAATTTGAACAGAAATAGAGCATATAAAGACTTTAGGATACAAAGATATCAGGCAAGAGTTCTTAATGAGATGTATAAAGGAACTGATGCCGCAAAGACGATGGTTGAGTACTCTCAGCTTAAAGATAAGTATGTTCACATGATCAGTAAATTTATGATAAACAATAAATTTTTAAAGTATGACACTATAGTTAAAGAAAGAGAAGAAAATAGACCTATTTATGCTCTAAGATAATTTTTAAATAATTTCTATTTTTAAACAAAAATTTGTTATTATTCACAATATGATAAATTGCTAAAATCATATGCTTTATATTTTAAATATACAAAGGCTAAAAGTATGGATATAAATTATCAAGTTGCTATGCTGTATATAGCCACATTCGGACGAGCTCCGGATAGTGCAGGGCTTGATTATTGGGTAAATGACTCCGGGTTGGACTTAGAAGAGATCGCACAAAGTTTTTTTGACCAGAATGAAACCAAGCAACTTTATCCTCAAAATATTTCTACAAATATATTTATATCTAATGTTTATCAAAATCTTTTTGACAGAGAACCGGATAATGAAGGACTGAAATATTGGGAAAATCAACTTGATAGCGGAAAAATCAACAGATCTCACTTTATACTTGCTGTCATAAATGGTGCTTTGGGAAATGATAAAATACTACTTGAAAACAAGACTGAAGTTGGATTGGCTTTTGTAAATGACGGTTTAAATGATATAAACTTAGCACATAACATTATAGATAAAGTTACTATTTATCAAAACAGTGTAGATGATACTATAAACATAATAAACAATATAGCAAAAGAGTCTCTTGTGGGTAAAGCATTTGAAAAATATTCATACATTGATAACGATCTGTCCACTTTGAGCAATCTTGATACATACGGTGTTGCTGAGCTTTATTCCGGTCATAAATGGGAAGATGATACACATACGATAACTTATAGCTTCAATGCTACTTTGCCAGACGAATATAGTGATAAAGATAGTCAAAATTGGGAAGAGCTAAATAGTACACAAAAAGATGCCGTACACAATATCATGGATGGATTATCAAATCTACTTAGTATAAATTTTGAAGAGGTTCCGGGCAATAGCGGAATGATAAGATACAACTTGATCGATATGGATGATAGATTGGCCGGCTATGCATACTATCCAGGACCATACAACAAAGATGGGGATATATTTTTATCTCGTGAAGTTTTTAATACGGAAAAAGATTATCAAGATTTGACCCCAGGCACTATAGGATTTGAAGCTATAGCTCATGAAACAGGACATGCTTTAGGCTTAAAGCATCCGTTTGATGATTATCCAACACTACCGAAAGATTTGGACGACACAAATCATACTATTATGTCATATACAGATAAAAACAACATTGTACCTGTTTTTACACAACAATCGGACGGATTAAGTGTCAGTTATAAAATCATAGAACCACAATTTTACTCTTTGTATGATGTATCTGCTTTGCAAGCTGTTTACGGAGCTAACACGACTACAAACATAGGTAATGATATATATACTTTAAATTATAGTGATCATAAACTCTATACGATTTGGGATGCAGGAGGAAACGATACTATAGATTTATCTCAAAATAGAGGTCATGATATCATAGATATGCATGACGGAACTATAAACAGTGCGGATTATTATACGATAGATGAAACTATATCTCTATATCAAACAGGAGTTGGGGAAAGTTATTATGATGATTGGATACAGCAAAAGATAGAAGATTTATACAACGATCAAGAACTTTATGAAGGAGAAAATAATCTAACTATAGTTACAGGAGTAGTGATAGAAAATCTCTATACAGGTAATAATGCAGATGTTGTAGAAGATAATGAAACGGATAATCATATCTTTACAAACGGTGGAGATGATGAGATATATCTTGGTAACGGAGGGTATGACTATATAGACGGCGAAGATGGATTTGATATTGTAATTCTTAATGAATCTTATACAGATATCAATGTACATCAACTTGAAAATTCTCACTATCTTTTAGAAGGTGATAACTTTGCGGCAGATATCGTAGGTATAGAGGAGATATATTTTAGCACAGACGGCATAGGCTACTCTCCAAGCGATTTGTCAGTATAGATTTTTCAACATCCAATATAAGTAAAATCTAAGTAACAATAGAATAAAATACGGTCTTTATCGGTGCTGGCGTAGCTCAGTTGGTAGAGCACCTGATTTGTAATCAGGCGGTCGGGGGTTCAAGTCCCTTTGCCAGCTCCATTCTCTAAAATCGGAACAAATATGCCAAAAAACACTATCATCGAAGCTAAAACATATACTTGTCAATATGTAGAAAGAGAAGATAGACTTCTTCTAACCATAAATTATCAAGATATTTCAAATCGTGTTGACTTTTGGATCACAAGAAAATTTTTATTAAAACTTTTGCCATATTTTTTTGATTATATGTCTTCTGTACCTCAAGCTATAGAAAAACAGAACAATTCAAACGGCACAACTTCGACAGACACTTCTACATTTGTTTTGACACAAAAAGAGCCATTTTTGTTGGATAGTGTTGATCTTGGTTATATGCAAAATGGAGATATAAAAATAGTATTTAAAAATACAGAAAAAAATATTTTTTGTGTAGGAGCATTGGAGCATATTTTATTTGAAAATCTTGTAGAGCTTATAACAAAATCCGTACCTGTTGTCGAATGGGGTGCATACAATATAAAGTAATTTTAAATATGTCTTTAAATTAATTGGTGTCAGAGTTGAATTAATATAGAATAAAGCTTTATTCCACTATACTTTCATCAATATATTAAGTAGCAGGAAGTTTGTGTGGCAAGAAAAACAAGACTCTTTTTTGATGGTATCGCTTTACATATCCAAGTAAGCGGTATAAATCAAGAAAAGATATTTAGAGATGATGAAGATTATCGATACTATAAAGAGTTGTTGCAAACTTTATCAAAATCTTTACATGTCAGCATTCACTCATATGCTCTCTTGCCGTCTTTTGTGCATTTACTGTGTACTT
>JAMOOV010000105.1 GCA_027065125.1 Campylobacterales bacterium
GATGGAAGCTTTAAATAAAAACGATATAGAAAGCAGACCTTTATGGAAACCTATGCATCTTCAGCCTCTTTTTAAAAATAGCAAATGCTATCTAAGCGGAGTTAGTGAAGAGCTGTTTAAAAAAGGGCTTTGTCTGCCAAGCGGAACCACTTTGAAAAAAGATGATGTTGAAGATATTGCAAAGGCGATAGATGCAGTTGTTTAAACCGACAAGTATTAAAAGAGTTCTGTTTTTTTTGATAAGCGATACTATTTTATCCGTTTTTACGATAATTTTAGCATATTTCATAAGATTTAAGTTCCAAATACCCGCCGATTTTTACTCTTCGGTTTTTATAACTTTTTTGATTCTAATCCCTTTAAAGATAGCCATATTAGCAATTTTTAGACAATACTCCATAACTTGGAAATTTTATTCATTCGTTGATGCGAAAAATTTACTAAAAGCCCATATTTTAATATATATCATTTTTGGAGTTATATCATTTTTATGGTTTAAATACTTTTATATTCCAAAAAGCATAGCTATAATAGACTTTTTCTTCTCGTTTGTAATGCTTGGGGGATTGAGATTTTTTAAAAGATTGCTTATAGAAAATAACCAAAACGACGAAAAAGTAATTTTCATAGGGGCGAACTCAAGAACACAATCTCTCATCAAAAGATGTTTAGAGGGGGAATTACCCTTCTATCCGATAGCCATCTTCGATGATATCAAAGATGAAACTTATATATCAAATGTAAAAGTATATAAGATTGAAAAATTATCAAAAATGGATGCAAATAGTGCAATTATTACTAAAAATTTATCTCCAAAAGAGCTTGATAAACTTACTGAAAAATTGACCAATTTGGGTATAAAAGATATAAAAATAGCAACAGATTTTGAAAACAAATTGAAAAATCTTTCCATAGAGGATCTTCTCGCAAGAGATCCTAAAGATCTTGATAAAGATGCGATAAAAAATTTTATAAAAGACAAAATCGTTCTTATAACGGGTGCGGGAGGAAGCATAGGTAGCGAATTGTCTCTTCAGTGTGTAAAATTTGAGGCTAAAAAACTTATATTGTTGGATCATAGCGAATTTAACCTATATCAAATCTCTCAAAAACTTGAAGATAAAAATATAGTTTCCGTGCTACAAAACATCACAGACAAAAACTCCTTGGAAGAGATATTTAAAAAGCATAAGATAGATATAGTGCTTCATGCCGCCGCATACAAACATGTGCCTTTGGTAGAAGAAAATATAAAAGAGGCTATCAAAAATAATATCATTGGAACGAAAAATTGTATGGATTTGGCGATTGAGTATAAAGTGCAAAAATTTGTCATGATTTCAACCGATAAAGCAGTTAGGCCTACAAATGTGATGGGTGCCACAAAAAGAGTTTGTGAGCTGTATGCTCAAAATCTCGACTCGAAACAAACTGAGATAGTTAGTGTTAGATTTGGTAATGTGCTTGGAAGTAGCGGTAGTGTAGTGCCTAAATTTAAAGAGCAGATACAAAACGGAGGTCCTATAACGGTAACTCATCCCGATATAACCAGATATTTTATGCTTATACCGGAGGCTTGTCAGCTTGTCCTGCAAGCCGCATCCATAGGAAAAGGCGGAGAGCTTTTCATACTCGATATGGGAGAGCCGGTCAAGATAGCCGACTTAGCTAAAAAAATGATAGAATTAAGTGGCAGAAATGATATAAAAATAGTCTACACGGGACTAAGAAAAGGGGAGAAGTTATATGAAGAGCTACTTACCGAAGATGCGGACTCCAAAACGATATATGACTCTATAATGGTGGCCCAAAAAAGCATCTATGATATAAAAACCTTAGATCAAGATATCAAAAAACTACTTGATGGCGAAAATAAAATAGATATTCTAAAAAAAATAGTTCCCGAATTTACACACAAATAATTAATCACTCAGCTTAAATTCTATAGGAACTGTAATCTCTATATCTTTAGGAGGCTTTGGAAATTCTGAACTTGCATTTTTTATTATTTTTATAGCAGCCTTTTTTAAAAATCTCTTTGAACATTGAACGGAAACGATCTTTATATCTCCATTAACTTTTAAAATAAATTTTACTTTTACAACCCCTTCAATATGTAATTTTCTAGCCTTTCTTGGGTAAAACTTAGCTTCATCTATAGCCGAAGTTATCTTGATAAAATTTATATTGATATATTTTGTTTTTTCACTGACAGTCGGTGTCTTGTTTATCTGTTTTTTATGAAAAAGAGGAGGAATGGCGACTACTTTGGTTGTATTGTTATCCTCGTTTTTTATGACTTTTTTTGTCATCTGCTTCTCTTTGATAGCTTTGGGTTTAGGTTTTGGTTTGGATTTAGACATGGGTTTATGTTTAGATTTTGGTCTTGGCTTTTTAAATCTATGTTTAGGCTTAGGTTTAGGCTTAGGTTTAGGCTTAGGCTTAGGCTTAGGTTTAGGCTTAGGTTTAGGCTTAGGTTTAGGCTTAGGTTTAGGCTTAGGTTTAGGTTTTATCTTTTTCTTGGGAGTTTTAGGCGGTGTTTTTTTGATAAATTTCTTTTTTACTTTTTTTATTTTAATCATTTTTAATGATATAATTTTATCTTTTTTAGCTGGATTTTTCATATGGTTAAAGGCAAATATAAATGAAATAAAAATGGCAATATGTATAAATATAGAGCCTATAAAGGAGAAAATACCTCTTTTATTATTGCCCATCTTTACTCTTTGATAACAATAGATATATTTTCAAAACCAAGATTTTTAGCTATTTCCATGACATTTACAAAAGATTGAAATTTGGAATTTTTATCACATCTTATGGCGATATTTGTCTTTTTTTTATCTTTTACAAATAACTCTTTTGCCAATTTATCTTTTGTTACTTCTGTTTTACCAAGATAGATAAGTCCATTTTTTTTGATACTTATAGTGATAAATTTCGGTTGCTTCATTTGCTTTGCATGAGCTTGAGGTAATTCAAGAGGTATGATGCCTTTGGCTATAAAAGTAGAAGTTGTTAGTACGATCGCAAGCAGGACAAGCATAATGTCGATAAAAGGAACGACATTGATAGAATCAAACTTCTTCATCTTGATGAGCCAATATATTTTCGGTATATCTTGCCAAAATATTATAAAAAAACATAGAGCAAATTGCTACTACCAATCCTACGGCAGTTGTTTTTAAAGCAAGTGCGATGGAACTCATAATTTTAGCAGCATCAAGTCCGCTATTGCTTATGGATGCGAAAGTGATCATAATGGCAAGAACGGTTCCAAGAAGTCCTATGTAGGGTGCATTTGAAGCTATGGAGCCTATGGTGGTCAAATGTTTTGTAAGGTCATTTTCCAAAACTTTTAAGTTTTTATATTTTTTGGGATCAACTTTTTTGTAAAAGATGAGCCTTTCTATAAAAAATGTCAAAGAGATAATACTTAAAACTATCAAAACACCTATAACCCCATAATCAACAATATCTTTTAAAAAAAGTAAGTCCATTGCTCCCTCTCAAAATAAAAAAAGCAGTATAGCAAAAACCATACTGCTTTTTTCTTAAATTTAGAATTTATAGGATAAATTTATATACATATATCTACCTGGTTCATTCAAAAGCATCACATCTCCCGTGCCTCCTGAAACTAAAGTTAGATCACTATAGGTATTGGAGATGGCATAAGTTTTATCAAATACATTATCAATTCCTAATGTCAAATCAAATCCTCTATATATCTCTTTTTTTGCCTTTAAGTTTACAACACTCCAGCTATCTATCTCTTGTTCCCCATTGTCTGTATCATAATGGCTCCATTTACCTGAAGCTACGATCTCAGCTTTAAGACTAAGGGTTGAGTCGTAGTCGTAGTTAATACCAAGATTTGCTTTAACCGGTGGGATAGAGGGAAGATCAGTATCATTTTGTCCTATAAGAGGATCATCTTTTTTACCCCTTTGATAAGCTATACCACCATCCAAATAAAAGTCATCCGTCACAAAATATGTACCGCTAAGTTCAACTCCATAAAGTTTTGCATCCGTATTTTGATACTGTTTTGCAGTAGAGTTATACACGATAAAATCTTTTAGCATACTATAAAAAACTTTTGCTTTAAATGTCGCATTTTCATAATTGCCCTCAACACCAAGATCTGTTTCATAATTTTTAGTTTCATCAAGATTCGGATTGCCAACGAGTCTTCCCTGAGTCGCTCCGGTAAGATCTTTCAATCTATCATGAGACTCTTTTGCATCGGGAACTCTTATGGATTTACCAAGACCCATAAAATATTTCAACGAATCATTCAAGTGATAATAACTAAAAAGATATCCGCTTATATCATTGTATGTTTTATCGGGATCGCTATTGGATGGATCTATTTTCGTATGATCATATCTTAGACCTCCGCTCAATTCAAACTTCCCATAACTTCTTTTTGCTTTTGCATAGATGCCGAGATTGTCGGTATCTACATCAGGAATACTTTTATTTAGTGCTATGGGGTTAGTGCTGTATTTTTTGTAATATCTGCCGTCCCAATTTCTTTTGCTCGCCTCTATGCCGTATGATACTTTAGCTTTTCCCAAAATAAAATCATTTTTTATCTTAGCACCATAAATGGTAGAACTCATTACATTAGCTACCGTTCCAGCCGGGCCGTTACTTGCTTGTCTGTATTGATTGGTCATGGGGTGATCCACAGTGGAGTAGTAATACTCAAAAGAGAGTTTATCGGAGTATTTACCAAGTCCTTTTATGATATATTTTACATTATAAAGATCGCTATCATCGCTTATGGCATCCATTGGGGTCGAAGGATACAAAACATCATCACTTCTGTTTCCGGTGTAGCCGAGTTGCAACTCTTGATTGTCTTTGATGTTTATGTAAACTTTTCCCATGAAGGATGTTTTTTTGTAAGCATCTCTATCAAACTCGCTTGGTTTATACTGCTTTGGTGCATTTGTTGTTGCATTCGTAGCGAGCTTTAATTGTTCGGCCATCGTGTGTCCGTCTCCATCTTCATACTGATCGCTTTGTTCGGTTGATGCCCCAAGCAAAGCTCTTATCTTGTCATTTCCTCCACTTAGAAAAAATGACCCTTTTCTGTAACCCCAACTTCCCATATTTAGATTTACATTTCCATGAAGATGTTGTGTTGGTTTGCTTGTTGTTACTTTTACCGCTCCGCTAAGGGTTCCGAAATCCTCCACATCATAAGGTCCTTCGATAACTTCCACATCTTTTATATTGTTGGTTATAATATGCGAAGTGGGCGGATCCATTCTATTTGGACAAGCACCGTATATCTTTCCATCATCAACTATGATATTTATATCATCTTTTCTTTGTCCTCTTAAGATGATATCGTTGGCGATACCGCTTCTTCTTTGGATAGTGACGGACGGAACTTGCTTTGTAAGAGCTTCGGCTAAGTCGGCAGATTTTAAATCCTCTCCCGCGATATCCGTTACTTCTGTTTTGATAGCGGTGCTTTGTACCGTTACTTTATCGAGATTAATATTATCAGTTGCCATAAGCACAGTTGCTGTAATACCAGAAATCACTATAGCTGAATAAACTTTCATTAAATTATCCTTAATAAATATTTTTTATAAAAAATTATATAATTCAAATGTTAATTTATTGTTAACTTATAGCCAATTCCCTTAATATTTTTAATCTTATCTTTTCCGACTATTTTTTTTAGCTTATTCACATAAACTCTTATGGCTCCATCACTATAACTATCCGATACACTCCAAAGTCTATATATTATCTGTTCTTTCGTAACCACTTGAGAACTATTTTCCAAAAATAATTCCAAAAGATTGATAACCTTAAGAGGAAGGTTTATCGGTTTTTTATCACGATAGATAACTCTCTCTTTAAAATTATAGATGCACTTATTATTCAATCTAACAATATAACTTAAACTTTTATTTTTTTTAAGCAGAACATTCATTCTATAAAGCAACTCTTCAAGGTCAATGGGCTTTTTCATATAGTCATCACAACCACTTTCATATCCCTGTTTTAGAGTTTCTATATCTTGATGAGAAGTTATAAATATAGTAGGGGTGCTGTCTCCACTTTTTCTTAGCATTTTTAAAAAATCAACTCCATTTATCTCAGGTACATTTACATCAAGAAGATATACATCATAACTCTTAAAATAACTCTGCTGCAAAGCTTTTTCACCATCAGCAACAATATCTACTATAAAATTTTTCTCTTCAAGATAATCCTGCACAGACTCGGCAAACAAAGCATTGTCTTCGAGTAATAAAACTTTTCTTTTTTTATCCATAAGACGAACTATATCACACTATTGTTAAAATTCTATTAAATTAATTATTCAAATCTTTTATAAGCCGTATGAGCGGTTTTACCAAAAAATATACCGATTTTAAAAACTATTCTTGCATTAGGCTTAAAATCATCTTCTCTTCTAAATATAAGACCCGGACTCAATTCATAATATGCAAAATTGTGGTAAAAATATCTTTTGTATGTAACTTTCGCAAGATAGTAATTTATCTTAAAATTCCTATCCCTATCGCTAAAACTATATATTGAAGCAAGATAGCTAAAGCCTCTATTTTTTCCTACATATTGTTCTACTATAAAAGAGTTGCTCATTTCGTTTAAACGATTTCGGTTTTTAATGAAATGGTAACTGTTTTGAAAAGAAAATTTAATGTTTTGATTTAAAACTTTTGATAGTGAAATATTTGCCGTATTATCCAATCCTCTTTTTGCAAAATATCTTACTTGATTGTTAAATTCCAATTGCCAATTTGAAAAGTTGTAAAAATCTTTACCTATATATATAGAGATATATGTATCAGGAGAAATCCCGTTAAAGCGGATACCTCCTCCGAAATTTGCTTGCATATACTTGGATTTTAATTTTTCCATTTGAATTCCAAGAATATAGCTGTTATTTTCAAGACTATTGCCTACTGTGTCGCTATTTTGTTTGTCAATTGAAAGAGTTTTTTTATAATCCTCAAAAACAATGTTTAATCTTTTTTGAGTTCTTGGTAGTTTTAGCCTAAATTTTACATTTAGTCTATAATTTGTTTTTTTTCTCTCTTCAAGGTAGGAGTCGAGTGACAAATCAAGATAACTTCCCGTAGATCGCAAAGAGTTTATATCTTTTTTTGCAAAAAACAGATCAAGAGAATTTGATGTATTATATACCCAATCACTTAAAGTTTTATGAGTTGTATCAAGATAACATGTATCGTTTTTTGTCGCAAATGAGATGGAACTCAAAAGCGACAAAAGTATTAATATTTTTTTCATTATTATATCGGCAAAACCCTTATATTGGCATCGAGCTTCTCTTTTAGTATAGCTTCTATAGCATATAAAGTACCAGTGGCACTACTGGCACATCCGCTACAAGCTCCGAGATATCTTATATAAATATCAGTATAATCTTCATTCTCTTTTATATCGAGTATCTCCAGGTTTCCTCCGTCCATTACGAACATAGGTCTGATATACTCATCGATCGTCTCTTCTACAGTTTTTAATTTTTGAACGATTGTCATATCTTTAAAAGATATGGATTCGTTGCTATTCTCGGCTTTTTGAAGCTTCTCTTTTTCCATTTCCGCTCTTGTTTGAGCCAAAATATCCACAAGATAATACTCTCTTTGTTCGTGTCCGCCTGGTTTTATGCACGATTTGCAAAATGCACCGGCTTTTGTGTAGTCGGTTATCTCTTCAACGGTTTTAAGATCGTTTATTCTTATAACATCTTTGATAGTTCCAAGACTAACTCTTGCACACTCACAAACTATGATCTCATCCTCAAAGCTATCTTCATCTACCCCTTTATACTGTGCGGCGGCTCTTTTTATAACATCGTAAGCCATAACGGAGCAGTGCATTTTTTGAGGTGGAACCGCAGGTGTATCGGGATCATCTCTCATAGCTTTTTCTACATCTATATTGGTGATCTTAACGGCTTCGTCAACCGTTTTTCCTTTGCATAGCTCCACCATAGTATCGCTACTTGCTATAGCGGTGCCACATCCGAAACTTTTAAACTTAGCATCTATTATCTTGTCCGTCTTAGGATCCACCACCCAGTAAAGTCTTACAGCATCTCCGCAACTCTCAGCTCCGAAGTCCGCTACGATAAGTTCTCCCCCGAGCTTTTTAGCCTCTTCTTCGGTTATTTCTCCCATATTTTTCGGATTGTTCATTCTCTCTTGTACCGTTTGGGAATACTCTTCCCAAATATTTCCGCTTATCAAATCATTTTTTGCCATTTTTTATCCTTATAGTCCACTTTTGTGATTTTTGGGTGCATAAGAGTAAGTGCTTGATATCGCTCTTAGTCTCTTAACCGCCTCTTTTATATGAATGATCGCATAATCAATCTCTTTTTCAGTAGTAAATCTACTAAGACTTAGTCTTAAAGCCGTATGAGAAAGATCGGCATCGGCTCCTATAGCTTCCATGACCGGATTGCTTTCAAGCTCTTCGCTTGCACATGCACTACCTGTACTTGCAGCGATACCGTATCTATTTAGATCCCAAAGCATAGCTTCTCCCTCTACTCCTTTTATGCTTGCCAATATTGTATTGGGTACTCTATGCTCTCTTTTGCCGACTACAAAAACATCTTCTATCTCCAAAAGGGCATCTTCAAGTTTGTTTCTAAGTCTTGTAACCTCTTTATACTCATATTCAAGATATTTAACCGCCAACTCCATAGCTTCGCCCATAGCTACAATGCCCGGTACATTTAATGTACCACTTCTTCTTCCGCCCATATGCTCACCGCCATGAAGTAAAGAGGTTAAAGGAATACTATCTTTTATATATAAGCCTCCAACACCCTTGGGACCGTGAAATTTGTGAGCCGAAAAACTTAAAAAATCAACTCCTGTATCTTGAACATCGACTGCTATTTTGCCTATGGCTTGAACTGCATCACTATGAAAAAGAGCCCCTTTTTCATGGGCTATTCGAGCCATTTCTTTGATAGGAAATATCATGCCCGTTTCATTATTTGCCCACATGATGCTAACAAGTGCGGTCTTGTCGTCTATCGCCTCTTTTAAAGACTCTATCTCAACTACACCTTCACTATTGACCGGTAGATATGTTACTCTTACCCCTTGGGTTTCTAAAAATTTACAAGCCGCCGTAATGGAGGGATGCTCTACTGAGCTTGTAATGATATGATCTTTCTCTCCGGTTTTTATCTTGTCAAAATAGATACCCTTTAGAACCCAGTTATTACTTTCTGTTGCACAGGAGGTTACTATAACATCATCGTTATCTTTTGCATTAATTCCGCTATATAGTTGATCCATCGCTCTTTTTAGAGCCGGATGAGTTTCACTTCCAAATTGATGAAGTGAGTTTGGATTGCCGTACATTTGGCAAAAAAAAGGAATCATTTTTTCTTCTACAGCAGGATCTACTATAGTTGTTGCATTATTGTCAAGATAGACTCTCATATAACTTTCCTTGATATTGATATTGATTATTATTAATTAGGACAAAATATATCTTAATTAACTTTTTGAATATTACGACAATATAGCTTAAATTATAATAAAATTTTATATTCATATCAATACTTTATTGTCTGCTATTTTCTCTTCTCTCTATAATGTGATTAAGTGTTTCTATAGTTTTTTCGAACTCCATAAACTCTTCTGGAGATTGCTTTAAAAACTCCTCCATATCTCTTTTTTTATCAAGAGCAAAGTCAAGTTCATTATCAGTACCTTTTTGATATGCTCCTATTCTAATAAGCACTTCGTTTTCTTTTAACAAAGAGTATAGTTTTTTAAATACCATAGCAGAATTTTTGTGTCTATTGCTTATAATATCACTCATAACTCTTGAAGCACTTTTTAAGATATCAATAGGCGGATATATACCCGAATCCGTCATTTCTCTGCTTAAAACTATATGTCCGTCAAGTATGCTTCTGCTTTGATCTGCTATAGGATCGCTTAAGTCATCTCCCTCCACTAAAACAGTAAAAAATGCCGTAACAGAACCTTTGCCCTCCTCTTTTCCTGCTCTTTCCATAAGTTGAGGAAGTAAAGATAAGACTGAGGGAGGATATCCTTTTGATGTGGGGGGTTCTCCAAGAGCCAAACCTATCTCTCTTTGAGCCATTGCAAATCTTGTGATAGAATCCATCATAAAAAGCACATCCCTTCCTTGATCTTTAAAATATTCCGCCACACTTATAGCTGAAAAAGCTCCATATTTTCTCATCAAAGGACTATCATCGCTGGTAGCCACTACGATAACGGTATCACTCAAATCATTACCGAGATTTTTTTGTATAAATTCAGGAACTTCTCTTCCCCTCTCACCTATCAATGCCACTACTTTTATAGGTGCTTCGCTACCTTTTACAATCATTCCCATAAGAGTAGATTTACCTACTCCACTT
>JAMOOV010000106.1 GCA_027065125.1 Campylobacterales bacterium
AAAAAGTCAAATCTTACAAATTGGTTTTTTATACTGTTTTTTTTCGGAACTATCGCTTTTATAATCTTAGCTCCGATATATATAGTCGATAAGATAGACAAAGAGAGTAAAGTGCCAAGACATGTCAAAAGTTTAAAGCATAAAATAGGAGTAAAGGAGTAAAGGAGTAAAGAGTGGTTAAAAGAAGGAGTAAAAATGATAAAAAATATAGAAGAGTTTGAGTATCAAAAAGTGGATGCGGGAGAGGGTGTCTATATATCGGTTATGATAAGTTCCGATGAGGCTCCCCATTTTGCTATGAGAAAGTTTAAGATTCAAGAGGGCGGTTTTATGCCATATCATACCAATACCGTAGAGCATGAACAGTTTGTTTTAATCGGTGAGGCGAAAGTTGTCATAGACGGCAAGGAGTTTAAAGCAAAGAAAGGAGATATACTCTTTATTCCTACGGGTGTCCCTCACTCTTATGAAAACATAGGCAAAGGGGATTATGAATTTTTATGTTTGGTGCCAAATATAAAAGATGAGGTAAAGATTGTCGAGAGATAAAAAGTATGTTCTTGTTACCGGTTGTAGCAGCGGGATAGGATATCACTGTGCAAAAAGGCTTAAAGAGGAGGGGGAGTTTAAGCCTATAATTACTGCAAGAAAAGAGAGCGATATAGAGATGCTTATAAGTGAAGGCTTTGAGTGTATTAAAATGGATATAGGCGATAGCAACTCCGTTCAAAATGGTTTTAATAAAATCTTAAGTTTAACGAATGGTAAACTCTATGCGATTTTTAATAATGCCGGATACGGTCAGCCCGGAGCCGTGGAGGATTTAAGTAGAGGGGCTATAAAAGAGCAGTTTGAGACAAATGTTTTCGGAGCTATAGAGCTTGGCAATCTTGCCATCAAAATATTTAGAGAGCAAGGATATGGTGAAATCATTCAAAATAGCTCTATTCTGGGATTTGTAGCTTTTAAATACAGGGGTGCATACAATGCGAGTAAATTTGCTCTTGAAGGGTTTAGCGATACTTTAAGAATGGAGTTAAAAGGTAGCGGTATATCGGTAAGTTTGATAGAACCCGGACCCATTAAGTCTAATTTTAGGAAAAATGCTTATAAGCAATTCTTAAAATATGTTGAAATAGAAAAAAGTTTCCATCATGAGACATATAAACAATCTATAAAAAGATTTCGTAGCGATAAAAACGATCCTTTTACTCTTGAAAGTGAAGCTGTTTATAAAGTTTTAAAGAAAATTTTAAAATCAAAAAATCCAAAAGATAGATATAGGGTTACTGTGCCGACAAAACTCTTTTGGTATTTAAAAAGAGTATTGCCTGTATCTGTTTTGGATAGGATTGTCGATAGGATATGATATGAAGATAAAAAGAGTTAGCAAAATAGACAGTGTACTTAAAGAGATCCCAACTCCTTGCTATGTGCTTGAAGAGGAGCTTTTAAGAGAAAATTTAAAACTTCTAAAATATGTAAAAGATAAAAGCGGGGCAAAAATCCTTTTGGCTCTCAAGGGATATGCTTTTTATGAGAGTTTTCCTATGATAAGGGAGTATCTTGACGGATGTTGTTCAAGTGGACTACATGAGTCGATTTTAGCGAAAGAGGAGTTTGGTAAAGAGATACATACCTACTCACCGGTCTTTAAAGATGATGAGATAGATGAGATAATAGAGTTGTCAAATCATATAACATTTAACTCTTTTTCTCAATACCAAAGATATAAAGACAAGACAAAAGGTAAGGTGAGTGTGGGTATCAGAGTCAACCCTCAACTCTCCTTTTCAACCGTGGCTCACTACAATCCTTGTGCTATGAATTCAAGGCTCGGAGTAACGATAGTGGAGTTTAAGCCGGAACTTCTTGAGGGTGTAGAGGGGCTTCATTTTCATGCATTATGTGAAGAGAATGCCGGGGCTTTGGAGGCGGTTTTGGGAAGTTTTGAAGAGAAATTTGGTAAATATATACCCCAAATGAAGTGGGTAAATTTCGGAGGGGGTCATCATATCACAAGGGATGATTATGATGTTGAAAAGCTGATAAAGATTATTAAAGATTTTAAAGATAGATATGATAATATTGAGGTATATTTGGAGCCGGGAGAGGCTATTGGATGGCAAAGCGGAGTTTTGATAGCAACCGTAGTGGATATAGTTCATAACGGTATCGATATAGCCTTGCTTGATACTTCCGCCGAGGCTCATATGCCCGACACCATCATCATGCCCTATCGAGTCGAAGTAAGAGATGCGGGAAAAGAGGGCGAGAAAAGATACACTATAAAACTTGGAGGCAATAGCTGTCTTGCCGGTGATTTTATGGGTAATTATAGTTTCGATAGAAAATTAAAGATAGGAGATAAAATCATCTTTGAAGATCAAATGCACTATACATTTGTAAAAAATACCACTTTTAACGGAGTGAGGCTACCGTCTTTAGGGATTTTAAGAGAAAACGGCGAGTATGAAACAATTAAAAGTTTTGATTATAATGATTATAAAAGAAGAATTTAATTAAAATTTTAATGATATTGTAAAATGAAAAAAGAGTATAATAAAAAAAACTTTAGAGGATATTATGGATATTATTATTGCCGGTGCTGGTGGAGTAGGCTTTAGATTGGCCAAGACATTGTGCATGAAGCATAATGTAACTGTTCTTGATAAAAATGAAAATGCTTTAAGTAGGTTGCAAGAGAGTATAGATATATTGGCAATTAGCGGAAATATTGAAGACCCAAAAACTTATGAAATGCTTGTGGACAAAGAGTATGATCTTTTTATAGCTGTTACGGATGTTGACGAAACCAATATTATATCAACTCTTATCGCTGATGAAACGATTATGGTAAAGGAAAAAATTGTAAGACTTAGAAATGACTTTTTTACCAAAAGTTCCATAGGAGATAAGCTTGGTATTACTGCTTCCGTATTTCCTTTTGGAATTGCTGCAAAATCAGTAGAATCTTTGCTACATTTTCCAAAGGCAAATAATGTAAAAGATTTTTATGATTTTCCTCAAAAACTTATTTCTGTTAGAGTGAAAGAGGCTATTGCTATAGAAGAGATACTTTCAAAATCTATTAAAATTGTAGGGATAGAGAGAGAAAAGAAGTTTTTTCTTCCAAATAACTACGAAACGATAGAAGCTAACGATTTGATATATCTTTTTGGAGATGAAAAAGAGATAAAAGAGTTGTGTTCTATGATTGATGAACAGATGCCCGAAGAGATAAAAAATATAGTAGTTTTTGGGGCGGATACACTTGGTGTTGAGATAGCTAAATCACTTTCAAACCATAATGTAAATCTAAAATTGATAGAAAAAGATTTGAAAAAATGTGAAAAAGCTTCTGAAGTATTACAAGAAAATGTGGCTGTTATCAATAGTAAATATGGCGATTATCAACTTTTCAAAGAAGAGGGACTTAAAAATGCCGATATGCTTATAGCCTCCACTAAAAATGATGAAGAAAATATCATAAAGTGCCTTGAGGCAAAAGAGTTCGGTATAAAAAAAGTAGTAGCTATCAACAACGATATGGAGCATTATCATCTTATGCATAAACTTGGCATAATAGCCGTCAGAGGTCCGAAAACAAATGCCTATTACTCAATACTTGAAAAGATAAATTCAAGTTCTATTATATCTCAAAGGCAATATTGTGGAGGCAAGGGCATATTTCTTGAAAGAAAGATAAAGAGCGATTCATATCTTTTGGACACCAAGATAAAACCATATAAACAAGAAAATGCTATTTGTTTTGTAATCAGAGGAGAAAAGATACAAGAGTTTAATGAGCCAAGAGAAATTGAGGAAAAAGATATAATTGCAGTATTTGGATTGACTGAAAATGAAGAGGATATGAGAAAGTGGATAACCTCTCTATAAAAAATATTTTAAAATTTATCTCTATAACAGAGATAGCACTGAGTCTTTTTTTTCTTATGCCGGTAACAGTTGGTTATATCTATAATGAAAATGCAAATGATTTTTTGATATTTGATATACTTTGTTTGATAATCAGTGTTTCTATATTTTTGATGCTTAGAAAACACAAAGTTGATTTGACCATCAAAGAGGGTATATTGTCTGTCAATCTTGTCTGGATACTTTTGGGTTTTATGGGTGCATTTCCTCTTATCATATATACAAATATAAATCTAAGCTCCGGTTTTTTTGAGGCTATCAGCGGTTTTACTACAACAGGAGCTACTGTTTATAGCGATATAGAATCTTTGCCGAAGATGATCTTAATGCTAAGGTCTTTGACACACTGGCTTGGAGGTATGGGTATCATTGTGCTTGGAGTAGGGCTATTTTCACTTATCAATCCAAGTGGATCTTTGGCTCTATTTAAAGCAGAATCAACAGGTATATCAACTGAAAAACTTACTCCGAAGATAAAAGATACTGCTCTGAGATTGTGGGGAGTGTATGCTTTTATAACTCTTCTGGATATTATAGCACTGCATATTGAAGGTATGGGTATATTTGATGCGATAAACCATGCCTTTTCTACCATCTCGACAGGGGGGTTTTCGACTAAAAATGCCTCTTTAGGATATTTTAATGATAACTCTATAATCATTTGGACGACAACCTTTTTTATGCTGATTTCGGGTATCAACTTTTTAGCTCATTTGAGATTTTTTCATAATGATATGAGTGGATATGAGAGTGAAGAAGTTGTATGGTATATAAAAATTTTTCTTATTTTATCTATGGTATTATCCTTAATCCATTATTATACTACGGCAGATAGTTTCTACTTTTCTTTAACCCATGGTTTTTTTACTATATCTTCTATATTGACTACAACCGGATTTGTTACTTTAAACTATGAACATTGGGGGCAGTTTGCCGTAGTAGTTGTTTTTGTTGCGATGCTTATAGGGGGAAATGCAGGTTCGACCGCAGGTGGTATGAAAGTTATAAGATATGTGATACTATTTAAATCATTAGGCATTGAGATTAAAAAAATACTCTATCCTAATGCAATGTTTGGTATGTTTTTAAATGGTAGCAAAGTAAAAGATAATATTTTGGGTGCGACTGTTGGATTTTTGATGCTTTTTATCATATCAAATGTAGTTTTAACATTTTATCTGTATGCAAGGGGATATGATGCTTTGACTTCTCTTAGTGCTGCAGTAGCCTGTGTAGGTAACATAGGTCCAGGTTTTGGGCATGTTGGACCTGTTGATAATTACAGTTTTTTCTCTTGGTATGATAAAATCATCTTGGCTATCTTTATGATCATAGGAAGGTTGGAGTTTTACACAGTAGCTCTACTTTTTACGAAGAGTTTTTGGAAGAAGTTTTAAACTTTTTTCTTGTTTGTTGCTACACAATGGTTTTTTAAATATTTTCATAAGATATTAAGTCGTAAGAATGTATAATCAAATAATATGGGTAAAAAGTATCTTATAAATATGGAAGTTATACTATGAAATATCTTAAGCAAATTACAATACTCTATGCAGAAGATGAACAAATGGCAAGAGAGGGGCATGCAAGAACTCTTAAAAGATATTCCAAGGAGTTATGTGTAGCTCAAGATGGCGAAGAAGCTTTTGAAAAGTATAAGCTTTGTAAACCGGATATTGTTATAAGCGATATAAAAATGCCAAAAATGAATGGTCTTGAGCTTGCCAAAGAGATAAAAAAAATAAATCCGAAACAAATCATACTCTTTACAACTGCACATACCGAATCAAACTATACTTTGGAAGCATTGGAGATGCAAGTTGACGGATACATTACAAAACCTGTGGATAAAAATAAATTTTTAAACAAGCTTGAAACTCTTGCAAGATATATTATCAGTGAAAGAGAAAATCAAGAACACCAAGAGATACTTCAAAATATGTTTGAAAACTCAAAATCTATTCAAATATTGACAGATTTTAAAACTATAAGGTTTGCAACCCCATCATTTTTCAAACTTTTACAAGTAAAGGATAAAAAAGAGTTTGAGGAAAAATTTGGTTCAATTTTAAGTATTTTTAAATATTGCGAAGGCAACAAAGAGTGTATATGCATTAAAAATAGCGAAGAGTTTATAGAAAAAATTAAGAATTCTTCCGAAAAGAGCATAATTGTTGCCATCAAAGGTTTGAAGAATCAATTTTTTTATGTTTCTTTAAAAACGATTTTAGTTAAAGAGAATAGATTGTATTTTATATATTTAACGGATATAAGTGAGCTTCAACGAGAAAAAAGAGAAGCACTTGATAAAGCTTCTCATGATGGCTTAACTGGACTTTACAATAGAGAAAAATTTGATGAACTTTATGCTTTAAATTTTAAACAAGCTCAAAGGTATGATAGAAAACTTTCCCTTGCGATTGCAGATATAGATTTTTTTAAAAAGATTAATGATGCTTACGGTCATATTTTTGGAGATGAGGTTTTGAAAAAGATTGCCGAATGTTTAAAAAGTAGTTTGCGAAAAACAGATATATTGGCAAGGTGGGGTGGCGAAGAGTTTGCTTTATTGTTGCCGGAAACCAATCTTGATCAAGCGAAAAAGATTTGTGAAGAGATAAGAAAAAGAGTTGGACAGTTAAAATTTGAAAACTCTTGTAAAGTTTCCATAAGTATAGGTATAGCAATGTTTCAAGAGAAAGATACAAAAGAGACTCTTTTTAAAAGAACAGATGAAGCACTATATAAAGCAAAGCGAAGTGGAAGAAATATGGTAAAAGTATTGGCAAAATAGCATCAGAAAATGAAAAAGTGAGGTATATATGCTAATTTCTTTGTTTTCTGTCAATTTTTTTACTACAAATATTTTGACATTAAATTCATAGCATAGTACTTTTGAATAGACGGAAATAGAAAGAGGTGCAATGATATGGTAAAAAAAACTTTTCTTTTACTTCTTTTTTTATCCATTTTACTAATTGCAAAAAGTGATCTTGAAAAAGTATCACTACAGCTTTTATGGAAACATCAGTTTGAATTTGCCGGTTTTTATATAGCAAAAGAGAAGGGATTTTACGAAAAAGAGGGGCTTGCCGTTGAGATAAAAGAGTATAAAATAGGTACACAAATAGTCAACGATGTCCTTGAGGGCAAAAGCACTTTTGGTGTAACCTATCCCTCTATCGTGCTTGATATGGCACAAGACAAAAAAGTAACTCTTTTAAATGCTTTGTTCCAATCTTCTCCTCATGTATTGGTAACTCTAAAATCATCAGGTATAAAGTCGATAAAAGATTTTAAAAATAAAAAGATAATGTTAGAAAAAACCGCTATAAAATCCGTACCTATTCTTGCTATGTTATATGCGAACGGTATAAGAGCAGATGATTTAAAATTTGTCCAAGAGAGTTTTGATATACTGGATTTGATAGATAAAAAGGTGGATATATCCTCCGCTTATCTCTCCAACGAGATATATGAGCTCAAAAAGAGACATATAGGATATAAGGTATTTGATCCTTCCGATTATGGTTTTGATTTTTATAACGATATGCTTTTTACTTCACAAAAATTTGCAAAAAAAGAGCCTAAAATAGTAGAAAAATTCCAAAAAGCTTCTATAAAAGGGTGGGTATATGCTTTTTCTCATATAGAAGAGACGGTAAATCTCATCTTAAAAAAGTACAACTCTCTTCATAAAAGTAAAGATGCTCTATTGTATGAAGCAAAAGTGCTTAAAAAGATGGCATATTATCAAACAGATAAATTTGGTAAATTGAATATAGATAAAATAGAAAAAATATATGAATCTTATAAATTGATGGGGCTTGGTAATAAAAAAAAGATAGATTTTGGTAAGTTTATCTTTGATTATGACAAAACTCATACAAAAAAAGAAATCGTAAAACAGTTAAAAAAACTACTTGATAAAGATACTATAAAAATTTGCACCAATAATGACTGGAAACCCATAGAATTTGTCGAAAACGGAACTCCTCAAGGTATTTCGATAGATACTTTGAAACTAATATCTGATAAAACCGGTCTTAAGTTTCAATTTGTCAAGACTAAAAGTTGGAAAGAGTCTCAAGAGTTTTTAAAACAGAGAAAATGTGACATTTTGCCAAGTGCTATAAAAACTCTACCAAGGGAAAAATATGCAAACTTTACTCAGCCATATCTTAGATATAAACTTGCCATAATCACCACAAGAGACAAACCCATAGTAAGAGGACTTGACTCGCTTGTAGATAAAACTATGACAAGAAAAAGAGGTAGCGGTCTTATAGCAAAACTAAAAAAGATCTATCCTCAACTTAAGATCATAGAAACCGACAGTTTTAAACAGAGTTTTGACTATGTAAAAGAGGGCAAGGCATATTTTACCATATCTACTATACCGGTTTTACTATACTACTCCAATCTTTATGATTATCATTTTCAAATCACCGGATATGCTGACATGACATATAATCTATCCATTGCTGTTAGAAAAGATGATTCTGTGCTGTTTAAGCTTTTAAGCAATGCACTAAAACTTATAACTCCTGCTGAAAAAAAGATCATCTTTGAAAAGTGGACTACCCAAAAGATCATAAAAAGACACAATTATAAGTATCTGTGGATAAGTATCTTGGTATCTATTGTTATCATCTTGATAATCTCTTTGTATGTAAAAAAACTTCAATCCGAGATAAAAAAGAGAAAGATAGCAGAGGCGAAACTTAACACACTCAATACAACACTCAAAGAGAGGATAGAAAAAGCCACAAAAGAGATAAAAGAGAAAAATGACTACCTGCAAGAAACTCTTACAAATTTCCAAATCCTGCTTGATTTTGCTATGGAAGGCATTGTGCTTTCTCAAAAAGGAGTTATAAAGCAAGTCAACAATACTGCAGTTAAGCTACTTGGCTATGATGAAAAAAGTGAGATTGAAGGAAAAATTTTATTTGATTTTATAAAAAGAAGCTATCATAATGCGGTTAAAAAATTTATTGTTAAAAAAGAGATGGAGCCTTATGAAATCGAACTTATCAAAAAAGACGGCAAAACTATCCTGGCAATAATTTCAGGCAAGGATATAAAGATAAAACAAGAAATTTTTAGACTTTCTATGTTTGTAGATATTACAAAATTGAAAGAAAAAGATATGCTTTTGCAAAGACAATCCCACCTTGCTTCTATGGGGGAGATGATAGGGGCTATCGCTCATCAATGGAGACAACCACTAAATGCAATCGCTATAAATATACAAAATTTACCGGATGATTATGCGGACGGGTTGGTTGATGAGAAATTTTTAGAAGAGTTTTCGGAAAAAAATATGGAGATTATCAACTTTATGAGTAAAACCATAGATGACTTTAGAAACTTTTTTAAAAAGGATAAAGAAAAAAATAATTTCGATATAAAACAGAGCATCCAAGATGTTGTAAGTATCCAAAGTGCCCAACTGCGAAATCACAATATAAAGATAGATATAAAAGGCGATAATTTTAAATTTTACGGTTTTAAGAGTGAATTTAAACAGGCTATTTTAAATATTTTAAATAATGCAAAAGATGCGATAATAGATAGCGGGGTTTTAAGTGGAAAAATAAGTATAAAGATAGACTCTTCAAAAAAAAGATTGTCCATACAAGATAATGGCGGAGGGATTCCAGATGATATAATGGATAGAATTTTTGAGCCTTACTTTACCACTAAAGAAGTGGATAAAGGTACAGGCATAGGACTTTATATGACTAAAATGATAATCGAAAAACACATGAAAGGGAAAATCACGGTCAAAAATAGTGAAAACGGAGCAGTATTTGTGATCGATTTCTCTTAAATTTATGATATTTGAAGTTTTGTTTTAATTAAAAGGGATTATTAAATGAAAAAGATAGGATTGGTTGTAATTATCGTTTTGGTTGTAGCTTTTGCATACAAAGGGTATGACTATATTGTTTATAGAGAGAAAAATGCCGTAAGCGATGCTGGTTTTGTAAAGAGCGACTCTCTTAGTGTCTTAAACTTTAAGGTCGGCGGCAAGATAGAAAAACTCTTCAAAGAGGAGGGTGAGGACATAAAAAAGGGAGAGCTTCTTGCCTCTTTGGATGAGAGGGATTTTCTCATAGCAAAAGATAAAGTGCAAAAAACATTAAACTCTTTGATAAACAGTATAGACTCTCTAAAGTTGAAAAAAACTCGCATAAAAACCGATATAGAGATCTCAAAAAGAGTTGCAAAAACCGATATAAAAAGTTACAATCAAAAAATCAAAGGGCTTGAACTGTCGATAAAGGCTTCTCAAGATAAGCTTTTTCAGCTAAATAAAGATGTCAAGAGATTTAAAAATCTAATAAAGCAAAAATTGATATCCAAAAACAAGTATGAACAAGTGTTAACATCAAGAAATTCCTTGAAAAATGCCATACTTGCTCAAAAAAAGGAGCTTTTATCCGCCAAAACAAATCTAAGCAATGTAAAGGAGAAGTTAAATCTTGCTATCAA
>JAMOOV010000107.1 GCA_027065125.1 Campylobacterales bacterium
CGGCTTTAAGCTCACTTGGAGTGGATGTTAAAGCGGAGTTTGAGAATGATATAGATATATTTAGCGAAACATTCTCAAGAGCCGTGTTCGAAGTGAGTGATGCGAGTGAGTTTGAAAAGTTGGCAAATGAGCTTGGGATCAGCTATAAAAAGATAGGAGTTATCGGCGGTGATACTTTTAGGTTAAACGGTATTTCAAGAGATGTAGAGAGCTTGAAAAAGATCTATTTTAACTCATTTAAAGAGCTTATCGAGAGTGATTTGTAGATGAGGGTACTCTTTTTTGTTTTATTGTTCTCTTTATCTCTATTTTCAAGACAGTGTGCCGATCAGTATGACCCTGAGGGGTTTTTGGAGGCTCCAGAGAGACTCGGAGAGATTATAGATGAGAACCTTAAAAGCTTAAAGCTTTTTGGCAAAGCTAAAGAGTATCAAAAAAGACTCAATTTTAAAAAAGTAAAGATGTGGGATGGGGAATTTTTTGTAAAACCGAACTCTTTTGTAGTAAAGAGAGACAACTACTATCCTATAAAGAGCGGACTTTGGAGATATCATGTAAATGAAAACGGCTATGTGGATGAAGTGGATATAGCCGATACTTTTGAGTATAAAGATAGAGTCGAAAGTGTGGCAAATGAGATAAACGGCGACTTTGAGGGTTTGTGGAGAGGCTGGGGAGGCGATAGTTATACTTTACATCTTCAGCCCGAAGATGCACAACTTAGATATATCTCATACTATCTTGGTTTAAATGTATATCTTTTCGGAGTTAAAGAAGATGCTACGAAGTTAAAAAATACGGTTGTTGATTATCGGTTTTTAAACTATACCGACGAGGTAAATAACTATATCAAATGTAAAGAGGGAAAATGAAAAAAAGAGCTTTATTAAGTGTCAGTGACAAAGAGGGTATTATTGAGTTTGCCAAAAGTTTGGCAGAGTTGGATTTTGAGATCATCTCAACAGGCGGAACATACAGACTTTTAAAAGAGAATGGTTTGGATGTCGTCGAGATAGATGAAGTGACGAAATTTCCTGAATGTTTTGAGGGTAGGGTAAAGACTCTCAACCCGTTCGTGCATGGAGGGATACTCTTTAGAAGAGATAAAACCTCTCATCAAGAAGAGGCTAAGAAGCTCGGAGTTAGGGCTATCGACTTGGTTTGTGTGAATTTGTATCCTTTCAAAGAAACCATACAAAATACTGATGACTTTGAAGAGATCATTGAAAATATCGATATAGGCGGTCCCACTATGGTGCGAAGTGCAGCTAAAAACTTCAAAGATGTGCTTATAGTGACCGATAAAAAGGACTATGATTCTATCATAGAGGCTATAAAAGAAAAAAAAGATGACTTTGACTTTAGAAGAGATTTGATGATAAAAGCTTACTCCCATACGGCTGCATATGACAGTATGATAGCAAACTACATGAATGAGAGATTTAATGTCGGTTTCGGAGAGAAAATCTTTATAGCGGGTAATAAAGTAGCCGATACCAGATACGGAGAAAATCCTCATCAAAAAGGTGCACTATATGAGTTTGAAAACTTTTATAGCCAAAACTTTAAAACTCTAAAGGGAGAAGCGAGTTTTAATAACCTCACCGATATAAACGGAGCGGTTAAGATAGCAGGAGCTTTCGGGGATGAAAAAGCGGTTTGTATAGTCAAGCATGGAAACCCTTGCGGATTTGCCGTAAAAGATACCCTTTTGGAGAGTTATGCCGAAGCTTTGAAGTGCGATCCTATATCGGCTTACGGCGGTGTGGTAGCTATAAACGGTATAGTTGATAAAGAGTTGGCGGAAAAAATGAATGAGATATTTTTGGAGGTTATCATAGCCGGTAAGTTTGAAAAGGATGCGATAGAGGTTTTTGCAAAGAAAAAGAGGATTAAGCTTTTCGAATATGGAAGCGATAGACTTTTAGTGAGTCATGATAGATATGATTTCAAACATATAAATGGCGGATTTGTATTTCAAGATAGCGATAAAGTAAAAGATGATGAGATAAAAAATGCGAAACTTGTCAGTAAAAAAGCAGCAACTCCTCAAGAGTTAAAAGATCTTGAGATAGCCTATAAAGTGGCGGCTTTGACAAAGTCAAACTGTGTAGTGTATGTCAAAAATAGTGCTATGGTTGCGGTTGGAATGGGTATGACAAGCAGAGTTGATGCGGCTCAATGTGCTTTGAAAAAGGCAAAAGAGCTTGGACTTGATGTGAAAGGTAGTGCGATTGCGAGTGAAGCATTTTTTCCGTTTAGAGATAGCATAGATGCTGCGGCAAGTGCGGGAGTGAGTGCCATTATAGAGCCGGGCGGTAGCATAAGGGACGATGAAGTTATCGAAGCGGCAAACGAGCATGGAATGAGTCTATATTTTAGTAATACAAGACATTTTTTACATTAGATTTAACCACTAATAAAATTGATAGTTATATCGTAATTTTTGTAAATAGTTTTGCTAAAATTGGATAATAGATTTAGTGTATTTTCTCCATCATCGGGATAAGTTACAATAGCATCTTTATTGTCTTTTATCCCGAAAAAATCTCTTACACCGTTTAATATATCGTATGAGATATTCCAATCCGCTCCGGGAGAGAAGATAACAATATTGGTTTTATTTACAAAAATAATATCACTGTTTCTTAATATTTTAGACAACAGTTCTATAACTTCAGTTGATTTATCTTTTTCGGTTTTAATGAAAGTTAGAGAAAAATCTCTATGGTATTTATCTTCATATCTCTCTATCAATGCTATATGATGTTTAACAATAGGAAAAATATTTTTAAATTCAAGTTGAACACAAGCCATAATACCACCTAATTTAGAATTTTATCAATATTTTTAAATACAAAAATATTCCAACCATCTTTGTAATTATAGAGTAATTGTAACTTATGTGCCCTTAAAATATTATCAACAAGATAAAGTCCTAAGCCAAAACTATCTTTTTGATTGCCATC
Source organism: Campylobacterales bacterium (assembly GCA_027065125.1). Classification (GTDB taxonomy): domain Bacteria; phylum Campylobacterota; class Campylobacteria; order Campylobacterales; family JALSKU01; genus JALSKU01. The sequence continues at coordinate 2,970 of JAMOOV010000107.1, forward strand.
GCTTGTGAAGGGTTCAAGATACTCTTTTAAATCTCTTTTTAGTTTTTCTCCTCTGTTTTTAAAAATTATCGCTTTATCATTGGCAATAATTTGCACCTTTTTATCGGAAGAGTATTTGATGGCATTGTCTATCATGTTTTTTATAGCGATGCTGAATAGTTTAAAATCAACTTTTAGATTTAACTCTTTGGTTTTGATAAACTCCACTTGATTTTTATCTACCATGGCCAAATCTATAGCTTCATCTATGATATCTATGAGTCTAAAGCTACTCTCTTCAAGATTGATAAAACCGCTTGAAACTTTTTCTATGGTGATAAACTCCTCTATTAGGTTTTGTAATTTTTCAAAAACAGATATAAGTCTCTCTTTGTTTTTACCCTCAGGTAGCATTTCTGCCGTAATTCTTCCCTTTGTTATGGGAGTTTTAAGCTCATGCATAATGTTTCTTAAAAAAAGAATTCTTGAGCTATTCAATCTTTTTATCTGTTTTACGGCATTACTAAAAGCATTTGCGACATCTGCTATTTCATCATCATTTTTTAGTTCACATACTTGAACATCAAGATTGCCACTTGCAAATTTATCTATCTCTATTTTCAGTTTTTTAAGAGGCAATAGTTTTTTTATAGTCCACACATAAGCCATAATGATAAGTATCAAAACGGATAAAAATATAGAACCGAATATAAGATGTCTGTTGGGTTTGTAAGATTTATCTTTTAAAAGAAGCGAATACTTTTTAGTTGTTACATACAGATAGGCATTTTTGCTGTTTTTTAGTATCAATGCCGTACCTATGGCTGATGTGTGCTGAAAAACGATAGGAGTCGTATTTATGATTTTTAAAGCCTTTTTGATATCTTTAACCGGCTCCATATGGTACTCTTTTAAAAGTTTGAAAAAATCTTTCAAATCGGGAGAAAATACAAGCTGATACTGTATGGATTTTGACATTAGAGCATATCTGTTTAGAAAGTTTTTCATATATTGCTCTTTATCGTATTGAAAAAATAGTATAAAAGTAAAAACCACACCTATTGCGGCTACGATAAATATAAAGGTGATACTTGAAAATATAGAGGATTTTTTCATGGAATAAATTTGTAGCCTATTCCCCTAACCGATTTGATATGCTTTGGCTCTTTTGGGGATTCGCCGAGCTTTTGTCTAATCCTTCCGACAATCACATCTATACTTTTATTGCTACTCTCTTCGCTGATAGCTTCTATGTTGTAGATAAGCTCCTCTCTTGAAACGACTCCACCCTCTTTTTTCATAAGGTAGCTAAGTATCCCGTACTCGGCGGCCGTTAAGTCAAGAAGCTTCCCCCTAAATTTAATCTCTTGCTTATTTTCATCCAAAACAAGCTCTTTTGTTTTATCCTTTTCATCATCCTTTTTAATGCTTGGTTGTCTTCTTAGTATCGTTTTTATCCTCGCTTCAAGTTCTCTTGGATTGTAAGGTTTGGGCAGATAGTCATCTGCCCCGTTTTCAAGAGCCGTTACCTTGTCCATGATATCGTGTCTTGCTGAAGATATAATGATAGGTATATCATAATCTTTTCTTATCTCTTTGCACACATCCAAGCCGTCTATACCGGGCAGAGTAAGATCCAATATTATAAGATCGAACTTTTCTACTGATAAAACGGAGAGACCCAAATATGGATCCTCTATATTTTTTACTTTTATATTAAACTGTTCAAGATATTCTGTCAATATCTCCGCAAGTTCGGCATCATCCTCTATCATCAAAACTTTTATCACTATTTTCCTTTATAAACAAGAGGTATGATAAACTCGCCTCTTTGCACATATATGATACCTTTTTTAAGATTTGCCATAGCATTTTTATAGTCATCTATATTTTTGATATGCTTATTATTTATCTGAATAATTATATCATCCAAATGAAACCCCATCTTGTCTGCTTGTGAGTCATTTTTGATGCCTACAACAAAAACACCTTTGACATTATTAGGTATTTGATAATTATATCTAATTTTTTGATTTAATTCCACTACTTTTAAGCCATCAATCAAACTATTTTTCTCTGAAAATGCTATTCCGCTTCCCGGCATTTTTGCAAGTTTTACTTTAAAGATTTTGATTTTATTATCTTCTCTTTCTATTTTTATAGCAACTTCTTCATTTGGCTTCATTGTGCCTATCATATTTTTAAGAGTATTTGCATCTTCTATGTTTTTTCCGTTTACAGATATGATAAGATCGCCTCTTCTGATACCTGATTTGTATGCAGGTGTATCTTTTTGTGTAGATAGCACAAAAGCACCGTGTTTGTTTTTGTAGAGAGATTTTAAATCATTGCTCAAATCAGTAATGGAAACTCCAAGGTACCCTCTTACTATTTTTCCATTGTTTATTAGCGATAGGGCTATCTTTTTGACCATATTTGAAGGTATCGCAAAACCTATACCGTTGTTTCCTCCGCTTCTTGTAATGATGGCACTATTGATGCCTATGAGGTTTCCTCTGCTATCCACTAATGCTCCTCCTGAGTTGCCTGGGTTGATAGATGCATCGGTTTGTATGAAATTTTCATACTGATTTATGCCTACTCTGTTTTTATTTAGTGCTGATATTATACCGCTTGTTATAGATTTACCCACCCCAAAAGGATCACCTATGGCAAAAACTATATCGCCTACTTTTAAGTCATCGGAATTTGCAAATTGGATAGGGTGAAGATTTTTTGCATCTATTTTTATAACAGCAATATCGGTTTTTGGGTCTCTTCCGACTATTTTTGCAGCATAAGATTTGTCGCTACCTTGTATTGTAACTTTTATACTATCTGCTCCGGCAACCACATGATTGTTGGTGACAATATATCCATTGCTTGTTACAATGACACCACTTCCAAGAGCATATTTTTTTCTTTCCAATTTTTTAGGCATATCTCTTCTGTGAAATTTTTGTCCGAAAAAATCTCTAAAAAATGGATTTTGGTATAGGTTGTACATTTGATTGTTGATAAATATTTTTTTTGTCGTAGATATGTTTACTATACTTTTTTGAGGTTCTTTCAATATACCATAATAAGACAATATTTTATCACCGTTTGAACCAGGTACAACTCTTTGTGTTATACTTTTTGCCTCTTGAAAAGTAACTTTTGCTAATGAATTTGTGGCGATGAATGCTATTAGAACTACACATTGCACTATAAGTTTGCTTATTTTTATTTTCCCCTTCATAAAAACTCCTTCAATTTTTATTTTGTGAAAGTATAGAAAATTAGTGTAAACGATAAGTAAATTAAAAATATTAAAACTTGATTGACATAGACTAAACTTTTATGATATAATAACATTAAAAAAATTGATTTAAGGAGTGGGAATTGAGTAATAGTCTATATGAAACATTAGGTATTAGTGAGTCTGCATCGGCAGATGAGGTAAAAAAAGCCTATAGACGACTTGCAAGAAAATATCATCCCGACATAAACAAAAGTCCTGATGCCGAAGAGAAGTTCAAAGAGATAAATGCAGCATATGAGATACTAAGTGATCCTGAAAAAAGAAAACAGTATGATATGCATGGAGACAGTATGTTCGGAGGTCAAAATTTTCATGATTTTGCTTCAAGTCAAGGAAATGCAGATCTTGATGAAATACTTAGAAATATTTTTGGAGGCGGTTTTGGAGGTTTTAGTGGCTCGGGCGGTTTTGGAGGTTTTAGTAGTTCGGGCGGTTTTGATGGGTTTTCTCAGCAAAGAAGAGAGCCAGACCTTGATGTTACTGCAAGGATAACTATACCTTTTGATGTTGCCGTACTTGGAGGTACTCATGCTATAAACTATAATGGAGAGAGTTTTAGCATAAAGATACCGGCCGGTATCAAAAATGGAGAGAAGCTTAGGATAAAAAACAAAGGTAAAAGTTATAACGGCAAAAAGGGTAACCTTTATCTTATAGTCGAAGTTGCTCCGAGCAATGAGTATGAAAGAGTCGGAAATGACTTGTATAAGAGTTTTGATATACCTTTAAAGATAGCTATGTTTGGTGGTAAAGTCAAAGTGAAGACTTATCAAAAAGAGATCACTTTAAAGGTTGGAAAAAACACAAAACAGGGACAAAAGTTTAGAGTCAAAGGTTATGGTGTAGTTGATAGAAAAACAGGTGTAAAAGGCGACTTGTATCTGAAAGCAAATATCGTGTTGCCTAAGGTTGAAGAGCTTGATGAAGAACTTGTTAAAATAATGAAAGAAAAATTACCAGGAGATTAAAAATGCATGGATATGATGAACCGGTATATCTTATAAGTGTTGTGGCTAAAGTTTTATCCATTCATCCTCAAACATTAAGACAATACGAGAGAGAGGGTCTTATAGAACCTTCAAGAACCGAAGGCAGGATGAGACTCTACTCTCAAAAAGATATGGATAAGATAAAGATGATATTAAGACTTACAAGAGACCTTGGAGTAAATCTTGCCGGAGTTGATATAGTTTTGCAATTTAAAGAGCAGATAGATGAACTTGAAAGTGAGATAGAAGAGCTTAAAAAAGAGTTATCCGTCTTGAAAAAACAAAGAACTATAGATAAAAATAAGAGCCTTGTTAAAAAAAGACATGTTTATGATGTTATCTTATTTGGTGAATAATTTAAAAGATGTGATTGTCTTTCACGATTTTTAAACAATTTTATGATAAAGTAAATGAAAATTCTGAAGAGATAAAAATGAAAAAGATATTGATGACTTTAGTGTTTGCAGTTTTTTTGTTTGCGGCGGATTATAGTGCCATGAGTACACAAGAATTGCTTGCTATCATGAATTATACTATTGTAAAAAAAGACCAAAAAGCTATACTTAGTGAATTGAAAAATAGAGTTAGTGAAATGTCTTTAAAAGAGAAAAAAGAGTATATGAAAAATCTTCAAATTCTTAAGAAAAAAAATGAAAAAAAGTAAGATATTTTTACTTGAAGATGACTTAAATCTTAGTGAAACTATAGAAGAATTTTTGGAAGATGAAGGTTTTGAGGTTATTTGTGCTTATGACGGTATAGAAGCTGAGGATATCATATATGAAAACAGTTTTGATATTCTTTTACTTGATGTCAATGTGCCGGGTATAAATGGTTTTGAACTTTTAAAAAAGATAAGAGATAATGGCAACGAAACTCCGGCAATTTACATAACTTCACTAAACTCCACCGAAGATTTGAGTGACGGATATGATAGTGGATGTGATGACTATATAAGAAAACCTTTTGCTTTGAAAGAGTTGCTCCTTAGGATAAAAAATATATTAAAAAGAGGTTTCTTTCATAAAAAAGAGAATGTGGTTAAAATAAATGAAAATATTTACTACGATATAGATAATTCTCAACTTATTAAAGATGGTAAAAAGATAACTTTAAACAATAAAGAGGATAAGCTCTTAAAACTATTTTTGCAAAATCAAAATCAAGTTATTTCTCATGAAAAAATATATGAAACACTTTGGGGATATGATGAGATATATAGCGACAATTCTTTAAGAGCATATATCAAAAATCTTAGAAAAATAGTAGGAAAAAATAGTATTGTCAGTATCAAAAAACTTGGATATAAGATTATTACGGAGTGAGAAAAAAAGCTTAGTTGCTTTTTTGTCACTTTATCTGTTTTTCTCTATAATCATACTTTTTTTTATAGTTTTTCTTTACTATAGTTTTCAAAAAGATTTGATGCTTCAAAAAAAAAGAGAGTATCTACAGGAGTATTCAAAAGATTTTGTAGTAAAATTAAAAAGACTTCATAGAAATTTTTCAAAAACCCACATATATCCTACCGATAAAAATATAAGAACAGCTATATACGATAGTGACAAGGTAAAGATATTTTCACTTTTAAAGAGAAAACCAGATCTTAAAAAGGTGATATATAAAACAGGGGATCAGATACAATTCATAAAAGAGCCGGAATCCTATTATCTTGGTGCAAAGTATATTATTTTTGAGATGGAAGATGATGGCATTTGGTTTAAAAAATTTATTAAAAATATTTTAATGTTCGGTTTTCCGTTTTTTATCATTATTATGATAATGGGCTACTTTTTGATGAGACTATTTTTAAAACCTATGAGAGATACGGTCGTGTTGCTTGATAGATTTATAAAAGATACTACTCATGAGTTAAATACTCCAGTAAGTGCCATCATGGCAAATATAGAAACGATAGATAAAAATAAGCTTGAGCCAAAAACATTGAGAAAAATAGAGAGAATAGATATAGCAGCGAGAACTATATCCAATATTTATCAAGATTTGACATATCTTGTGCTTAACCATAGGGTGCAAACAAATGATGAAAGGATGGATATATCAAAGTTACTTAAAGATAGGTGCGAATACTTCAGTATTATAGCCAAATCAAAAAAGATAGAGTTTATTTTAGATATCCAAGATGGTGTGTATCTTGATATAGATAAAAATAAAATGATAAAATTGATAGATAATTTGATATCAAATGCTATAAAATACAATAAAATAAAAGGGAAGATAAAAATAGTACTAAGAGAGGGCAGTATCATCGTTGAGGATACCGGGATAGGTATAAGTGAAGACAAATTAAATGAAATATTCGATAGATATAAAAGATTTAATACAAGCTCGGGAGGATTTGGCATAGGGTTAAATATCGTATGGATGATAGCCAAGGAGTATAATCTAAAGATAAAGGTAGATTCTAAAGTAGGCAAATATACAAAAGTGGAGATAAGATGGTAAAAAGGTATATAGTTTTATGTTTTATATTATTGTCAGTTTTGTCGGCAAGGAGTAATATATATGAAAGAAATTGTGTAAAATGCCATAAAACCCAAGCCGTAACACTTGATAAGCTTTTTTATAGATATTTACTCAAATATAGTAGTGAAAGAGCGGTAAAAAAGGCTTTATATGACTATCTCAAGCATCCGTCTTTTTTTAAAACCATTATGCCCAAGGGGTATATCAATAGATATGGTATAAAATTGCCAAGTAAATTAAGCGATAAAGATTTGAAAAAAGCGATAGATGTATATTGGGATAAATATAAGGTTTTTGGAAAATTAAAAGTAAAAAAATAAAACCATATAATAATTCACAATTAATTCACTTTTTTATATTATTATTTTACAAATCTAAAAAAAGCAATCCTATAAAGAATAGCTTAAGCGGAGAAAAAAGTAAAAAAGACAATAGCATAGTAACAGTAAACTTTCAAAGAACACTTTCAAGAGTTTTTTAACTCTTGGAATTGTTTGATTTTTGAAG
>JAMOOV010000108.1 GCA_027065125.1 Campylobacterales bacterium
ATAGAGATTTCTTGTGTTTGCGAGGATGATATATTTATCAATGGCGACAAGAAAAAGCTAGAACAAGTCTTTTTAAATATCCTAAATAATGCTAAAGATGCGATAATATCCACCAATATAACAAAAGGAAGAGTTGAGTTAAAAGCAGTAAAGATAAATAACGAAGCCAAGATAACAATTCAAGATAATGCACTCGGAGTTCCAAATGAGATAAAAGATAAAATTTTTGAGCCATATTTTACAACAAAAGCCCAGTCCAAAGGCACAGGAGTGGGGCTTTATATGTCTAAATTTATCATAGTAAACAATTTTCAAGGTGAATTAAACTTTGAAAATATAAATGGTGGAGCTAAATTTATAATCACAATACCCATAGGTGGCAACTGACCCTTTTTTTTAGAATAGAATTGGATACATTCATATAAAATATCTACAAAAGTATGATATAATGACAATATATTGACAAAAAGGTAAAATATGCAAGCAGTACAATATTCACAAGCTAGAAATAATTTAAGAAGTATTATAAATCAAGTATGCGATAACTTTGAAGAGTTTATAATAACAACCAAAGAGAAACAATCTGCTATATTGATATCTCAAGATGAGTATAACTCTATGAAAGAAACTTTATACCTATTATCTTCAAGAAAAAATAGAGATAGACTTTTAGATGCTGTTGATCAAATAGAAAATTCATCGTTTGTAAAAAAAGATATAAATATATGATTTTAGGATTTGCAGATAAAGGTTGGGAAGATTATCTGTATTGGCAACAAAATGATAAGCAAATATTAAAAAGGGTAAATCTTCTTATAAAAGATATAAAAAGAGATCCTTTTGATAAGGATGGGATTGGAAAACCTGAAAAGTTAAAAGAGAATTTTAACGGTTATTATTCAAGAAGAGTTACATCCGAACATCGAATTGTTTATAAAATTGCAGATGATTTAATTATCATTGCACAGTGTAGATTTCATTATTAGCCGTTGAGGTGGCAATTGACCCCTTTTCGATGTCAAGGGGTCAGAGTTTGACTTTTGACTTTTTCTTTAAAATCCTTGATATCCTCGAAGGAGATAATCCTAAAAATCTACCTATTTCACTCTGTGCATATCCCCCTTTAACTGCTTTAACTATCTGGGTATCTCTTTGGGCTTTTGATAAATCTTTTGAAAAGTACTCTTTTAATTCTATTTTTTGCATAACTATTTTTGGTTCTCTCTTGTAAGCTGTTGAATCTTTTTGAAATTTCTCTATTTTATCAAATTCCTCTTCTGTCATCTTTATATCTAATGATTTTAAAAGTTCGTTTGTACTATCGAACCATTTTAGTATAAAACTCTCTTTCATACAATTTCTAAGTTTGTTTTGAAGAATATCATGTATAAATGTATATCTATACTCTCCAATTTTTTTTGTTATTTTTGCTTCTATCGGATTTTGTTCAAGATATTTAAAAAGAGTAAAAAGATATTTTTCATCAAATATATACCAAGATTTAAAGCGATCTTGCCAAAGATGACCAACTCTTTTTTCTTTTTTATTAAAATATTGTGCATAAGTAGAGTTTATTTGTCTCATTCCTGCCGATAAGTTTTCTCTTTTATTTTCAAGAAGTAGATGATAATGGTTGTCCATGATAACATATCCATGTATAACAAAATCATAATGCAATGATACTTCACAAACTATATCCAAAAACTTCTCTTTATCTTTTTGCTCCAAAAAAACAATCCTTCTTTCAACACCACGATTATAGATATGATGAAAACCTGCACTCTCTACTCTTGGTCGTCTTGCCATAATCACTCCTCTTTTGATAATTATAGCAAAATTTAGTCAAAAGTCAAACCCTGACCCCTTTTTGACATCAGATGGATTGACAATATAGACTAGGTTCTCTAGTCTA
>JAMOOV010000109.1 GCA_027065125.1 Campylobacterales bacterium
GTCAAATACGACAATATCACCGACAAAGAGGCGATAGATGCTTTTGTATGGCTTTCTCAAAAAGAGGGTATAATACCGGCTTTTGAAAGTTCACATGCTATCGCATATCTTAAAAAAATGCCGCAAGAAAAACTACAAAATTCTCTTGTGATAGTCAATTTATCCGGCAGAGGTGATAAAGATATGATTCAGGCAAAAGATATTTTGCACTTTAACTAATTCAAGGATTTTTTTGGAACAGTTATTTATAAATTGGCTTATAGAATATGGTTATATTATACTTTTTGTATGGAGTATTATGGAGGGTGAAACAGGACTTGTTATGGCGGGTGTCTTATCCCATACCGGAGATTTGGATTTGACCACATCCATCATTGTTGCCGGTTTAGGCGGTTTTACCGGAGATCAGATATACTTTTATATAGGCAGATACAATAAAAAGTATATAAACAAGTTATTAAGAAGTCAAAGAAGAAAATTTGCCCTTGCAAATATACTTTTAAACAGATACGGTTGGATGGTTGTTTTTATCCAAAGATATTTATATGGTCTTAGAACTATAATTCCTATGGCGATAGGAACTACCAGATATAGTGCTAAAATGTTTGCAATAGTAAATTTAATAGCAGCTATGATATGGGCAACTATTACGATAATGTTTGCCTATATATTCGGAGAGGAAATTTTGAAAGTTATCCATATCGCAAGAGAGTATTGGTATGTTGCCTTACCTCTCGGTATGATTATAGCCGGTGGAGTATGGTACTACTTTCACAAAGTTACTAAAAAAAATTGAAGGGATAAAAAATATGAAAGAGTTTAGTTTTAAAGTTTATGATGAAAAAATAGATGATGTAAGTGCAGATATTGAAATCATACTTATCATAGATAAAAATATGAATCACAAGTGGGTTAAAGATAGAGATGTTTTGGAGTATATAGGTTTTAAAGCTGACGAGAATGAAACTGTATTTTTACCTGAATCAAAAAGAGTATATAGTGCAAGTCCGTCTTTACATAGTGATGATATAAGATTATCTGTCGCCAATGCTTTCAAAAAGATCAAAAAAAGTAAATTTCAGAGTGTAAAGTTGGGCTTATATACTGAAAATTGTCCTCCTATAAATGCCAGAGCTATGGCTGAGGGTATTATACTTGGAACTTATCAATTTGATAAATATAAAGATAAAAAAAGAGATTTCAATATAGAAATAATCAAAATTTCAACAGAAGATTACAATGGCAAAATATATGATAAAAATTCAACACTAAAAGCAATAAATGAGGCTATCATTATATCTAAAGCAACAAATGAAACAAAAAATATAGTAAATACAACTCCTGCAGATATGACTCCTGAAAAGTTAGCTGAATATGCAAATGAGTTGTCAAAAGAGTTAAGAGGTGTTGAGTGTTTTATTGGTGATGAAAATTTCTTAAAAAATGAAAAAATGGAGGCATTTCTTGCAGTTGCAAAAGCTAGTTCAAATGCACCGAGGCTAATACACTTAACATACAAACCAAACAAAAAAGCAACTAAAAAGTTTGTATTTGTTGGCAAAGGATTGACATACGATAGTGGTGGATTGAGCTTAAAACCAAGCGAATATATGATAACTATGAAGTCAGATAAAAGCGGTGCAGCTGCTGCTATAAATATCATAAGAGCAGTCAGTGAATTAAAACTACCCTATGAAGTTCATGCCATAATTGGTGCTGCGGAAAATATGATAGGTGGCAATGCTTACAAGCCTGATGATGTTTTAAAAGCAAGAAATGGAAAAACTATTGAGGTTAGAAATACAGATGCCGAGGGCAGACTTGTTTTGGCTGATTGTTTAGACTATGCTCAAGATTTAAAACCGGACTATCTTGTTGATCTTGCAACTCTAACCGGTGCTTGTGTAGTTGCTCTTGGCGAATACACTATAGGTGTCATGGGAAACAGTAGTAAACTTAAAAAATCCATCTTAAAAGCTTCTAAAAAAAGCGGAGAATTGACTGCACAATTGCCATTTAATAAATATTTGAAAAAATTGTTAAAAAGTGATATTGCAGATATATCAAACATATCAAGTTCAAGATACGGCGGAGCTATAACAGCAGGACTTTTTCTTGATAACTTTATAAAAGATGAATATAAAGATAAATGGCTTCATCTTGATATAGCGGGGCCCGCCTTTTTAGAAAAAAGCTGGGGGTATAATCAAACCGGAGCAAGCGGAGCTGGAGTTAGACTTTGTATATATTGGCTCAAAGAGTTTGTATATATAGAAAATAGTGTTCATAAAGAGGTAAAATAATGGGAGTAAGTGTAGGAATAGTAGGGCTTCCGAATGTAGGAAAATCAACCACTTTTAATGCTTTAACAAAAGCTCAAAATGCAGAGAGTGCAAACTATCCGTTTTGCACTATAGAGCCAAATAAGGCTGTGGTGCCTGTGCCGGATAATAGACTTGAAGAGTTGGCTAAGATTGTAAACCCAAACAAGATCCAATACTCAACTATTGATTTTGTAGATATTGCAGGTCTTGTCAAGGGTGCCAGCAAAGGAGAAGGTCTTGGTAATAAATTTTTATCCAATATTAGAGAAGTGGAAGTTATATTGCATATGGTTAGATGTTTTGATGATGAAAATATAACCCATGTTGAAAACAGTATAAATCCTTTAAGGGATATTGAAATCATAGAGAGTGAACTTATATTTGCAGATATTGAACAGCTTGAAAAAAAGATTGAAAAATTAAATCGACAAGCCAAATCCGATAAAAATGCCAAAGCACCATTAGAAATAGCAAAAGAGTTATTGGAACATTTAAATGAAATTAAACCTGTAAGTACATTTGAAAAAAGAGATAACGAAGATTTTATCTCTTTGGATAAAGAGCTTAGGTTTCTATCCAATAAAGAGATAATATATGGGGCAAATGTTGACGAAGACTCTTTGCTGGAGGATAACGAGTATGTAAAAGCCGTCAAGAATCATGCCAAAGAAGTTGGTGCAGAAGTTATCAAACTTTGTGCTAAAATTGAGGAGGAACTTGTAGGACTCGAGGAAGATGAAGCTGAAGAATTTTTAAATGATCTTGGCATTGAAGAATCCGGATTGAATAAAATCATTAGGGTTGCATTTGACAAGTTGGGTCTTATCAGTTACTTTACGGCAGGAGTTGTCGAAGTTAGGGCTTGGACAATAGAAAGAGGCTGGAAAGCTCCCAAAGCTGCCTCTGTGATACATAATGATTTTGAAAAAGGTTTTATCAGAGCAGAAGTTATAAGCTATGAGGATTTTGTTGCTTATGGCGGTGAAAACGGAGCGAAAGAGGCTGGAAAAATGAGGCTTGAGGGAAAAGATTATGTTGTGCAAGACGGAGATGTGATGCACTTTAGATTTAATGTATAGGGAGAGGGAAGTGAATATAAAAAAGATAGCACTATTATCAATGGTGATTGTTGGTGTATTTTTTATCGGTTGTGGCAAAAAAAGCAATTCTAACATCAAAAAGGTTGTTGTCGGAGAAAAGATAAAAGCTTTTACACTTAAAACTCAACATGACAAACCTATGAGTATAGGCGACAAAACAAAGATGATAATATTTGTTTTTGCAAAAGGTAGCGGTCATACCGTAAAACAGTTTTTAGATAAGCAGCTTGCTGATTATCTAAGCAAAAGAGATATAGTTTTCGTGGCAGATGTTAGTCCTATGCCTTCACTTATAAGAAAGTATCTTGCTATGCCTGATCTTAGAAGTAGAAAATATCCCATAATGCTTATATATGATGAAAAATTTGCCGAAAAGTTCAAAAACGATGAAAAAAGCGATGATATCATGATAGTTTATCTTGATAATTTAACGGTTAAAAAAATAAAGTATATCAAAACTGCCGAAGAGTTGAAGAAAATCATAGAGTCCATAAAATAAAGCATTGTCACAATATAAGACCACTACAGCAACAACCTCTATAATATCAATCGGATATTTTATAGTAACTTATAGTGGTCTTCCCAAACTTTTTACTCTTTGTTTTTTGATATATTCCGATATCATCCGGTACTTTCAAGCCACTCATATGTTCTATGGCAATTAGTTCACAAATATCTGCAGGAATCAGCTTGATAAGTCTGTATACCTCTTGATATATCTCATCCATTCCATCTCGTATCTCAAAGGGAGGATCAAAATAAAAATATGTTTTATCATATATCTCTTTTAAAAGCTTAGAAAATTCGACAAATGTATCAACATTATATGCTACACAGCTATCACAACCCAAACTCTTTATGTTTTGCAGTAGTATCTTGTATGCTTTATAATCTTTTTCAAGAAAGTATATCTTCTTAGCTCCTCTACTAAAAGCTTCAAGTCCTACAGAGCCACTACCAGCAAAAGCTTCAACAAAATTTTTATCGACTATATCAAACTGTATCGTATTAAAAAAAGACTCTTTTATGATCGATTTCGTACTTCTTGTAGTGGACAAAGACGGTAGCAAAAGTTTTTTTCCTTTGTATTTGCCACTGTTTATAGTCGTATATAATTCACTCTTCATAAAATTCTCTTATTGTTTTTATCAAATCTTCTCTAAATTTTAAAGTTAATTTATCTATCTCTCTTTCAAGTTTCCAAACTTTTTTCTTATCTTTTTTCAATTTTTTATTTTCTCTTTTTTTTACTCTTTTTCTATAAACTTTTTCCAATCCTATCAATAGTGACGATTTTGAAAATGGTACAGCTATATCTGCATCTTCAAAAGAACCTATAAGAAACAGGGGTTTATCAATGTCAATCTTTTTATCGCTCAAGACAATATCTGAATTTTTATATGTCGTTATATTATCTTTTAAAAAAATTTCCAAACTATTTTTTAACAATAATGAATCGCAAATAATTGATATTTTCATCTTTAACCCAATACATTTTTAATCTATTTTGTTATTTTATCTAAAACTTTATAAAATTTACTCTAAAGTTTATTTTTTTATTGACGATTTTGTTTATAAGAGATTTCATAAGGAGTTAGATTATGGATATATTTAGTGCTACGAGTAAACAAATTGATTCATCACAGAATTATAATGCAGATTATAAAAAAACGATACAAACAAGCAAGATACAACAAACAGAATCGAAAGATTCTCCTACAACCAATAGTAAAATAAAAAATAAAAAAGATGAAAAAAAGATTCAAAAAGAGTTAGACAATACAGTTAAAAAGTTAAACGATCAAATGGACTCTTTAAATATCAATATAAGATTTGGTTTTAATGACAAAATAGACAGTATGTATGTTAATGTAACAGAAAAAAATACAGGTAAACTCATACGAAAAATACCTTCAGAAGAAACTATGAAAATAGCTGAAAAAATGAAAGAAATCATTGGAATGATTTTTGATAAGAAAGGATAAAAAATGTCTGATCTTGGAGGATTAAGTAGCCTTGGACTTGGAAGTGATGGGGCATTAAGTTATGACACTATTGATAAACTTAAAAAAGTTGATCAAGATGCTATGATTAAACCGATAGACAATAGAATAGAAACCACTCAAAATAGACAAAAGGCACTTGATAGTTTAACAATGCTTTTAGCTAGTTTTAAAAGTTCAACAAGTGCTTTATCATACGATAGTTTATACTCTAAAATAAATGTTGATACAACCGGTAATTCAGCTACCGTTACAGCCGAGGATGGAGTAAAAAGCCAAAATATCAATTTAGATGTAACCAATATAGCTACAAACGATGTAAAAGAATCAAAATCTTTCGATAAAACAAATAGTACTTTTACAAATAGTGCAGATACTTTAAAATTTGAACTTGCAGGTGGAAAATCTTTTTCTATAGATGTCGATGAAAATACAACCATTTCTCAACTTGCTGAAGATATTAATAATAACTCAAACGGTACAATGACAGCAAGTATATTGAATGTTGGAGGCGATAATCCATATAAACTTATTGTCAAATCAACTGATACCGGTGCAGATAATGCCATCACCATATCATCAGAAGGTACTGCAGATGACGATCTTGATATGACAACAGTAGGTAATGGTGCCCAAGATGCTAAGTTTACATATAATGGAGTATCCATTACAAGAAGTTCAAACGATGTGACAGATTTGATCAAAGGTGTTACCATAAAGCTTGTTAATAGTGGAACAACAACCGCAAAAATAGCACAAGATACAGAAAGTATAAAAGATGAAATTAACTCTTTCATATCATCATATAACAATTTAATAGATAATTTAAGCTCAAATACAAAATTTGATTCTACAACGGGGAAAGCTGGTGTATTTCAAGGTGTTAGTCAAATTAGAGGTATTAAAAGTGAAATAAATAATGGCATTTTTAACTTTAGCGAGGGAGGAAAAACTATAGCTGATTTTGGTATTACTTTAAATAGTGCGGGACATTTAGAGCTTGACGAAACAATACTTGATGCTAAACTTCAAAATGATTCAAATGGTGTAAAAGACTTTTTTATGGGTGGCACCAAAACAAATCAAGAAGATGGAATGTTTGTCAAATTAAATGACAATTTAGGATCTATTTTTATGAAGAGCAATAGTGAATTAAAGCTCTATAAAAATTATCTTGATGCAAGTCTTCAAAATTTAAAAGACCAAAAAGAGACTCAAACAAAGAAACTTGATGCAAAATATGAAATAATGGCAAAGAGATTTGCATCATATGATAGTGTCATATCAAATTATAATATTTCATATCAATCTTTGCAAATGCAAATTGATAGTTTAGCAAATACAAAAAAATAAGAGGATAAAAAAATGAATTCAAATCTTGCATATAACGAATATACACAAAACAATATTTCAATAGAGTCTAGAGAAAGACTTATAGAGATGCTGTACGAAGGAATTTTAAGATTTAATTATCAAGCTAAAAAAGCGATAAAAAATGAGGATTACGAAAAAAAGTCATATTGGATAAATCGCTCGATAGATATATTTATCGAACTTATTAGCTCATTAAACTTTGATGGAGGAGATGTCGCCACTTATCTAAGCGGATTATACTTACACCAAATAAAACTTCTCTCTAATGCAAATGCAAAAAATAAAACAGAAGATTTAGATGTGGTTAATAAAGTAATCAAAGGATTACTTGAAGCTTGGAGAGAGGTAAATGCAAAGCCAAGTATGGATTGATAATTTAAAGCTTGCCATCATAAATGAGAATATAGAACAAATAGTAAAATATTCTCAAAAAGTTCCAACTTTTGACAATCTAAACGATGCTCAAACAGCAATGGCACTCATTAAACAAGCTGAAACAACGATAAGAAAAGAACAAAAAAAAATAACTCAAGAGATGCAAAAAATCAAAAAAATCAAAAAATATCTTAGATGAGATTTCTCATCTAAGATAACTCAATCAAAGAGAAAATTTTTTAATAAACTCATCATTTATATCAATAAGTCCTCTTTTTCTTAAATCATCCAAAACCTCTTTGTTACATTCAACATCACCGGGCCATTCTCGCTCATGCCCATCTATTGTGTTTTTATTGGTTGCATCAATGCCTATAAAATTTTCGGATAAAAATATATCCCTTTTGGCATCTATATTATTTACTACTCTCCATATAAGCATATAAGGATTATCCAAATCATTCTTCTTGTCATCAATAAATACAATAAGCTTTGTATATGGTTTTATAGGTTCTAATTTATCAAAAAGAGTACTCATTTTCTCTGTTTTTACAACTTTTATAATCGCTATAGGAGTTTTTGTATTGGTTTTATACTGTCTTAGTGCTGTTATATCGGATGAAACGGATCGTGATATATTTAAAAGCTCATCATCTTGAATGATTTTTTTATTTGGATCAGCTATGACATCGCCAGTACAATCAATACCCAGCTTACCGCCGTAACAACTTCCGGGTGAAGAGTGATCAAGTGCATCACAAACACCTTCACTAATAATTATATTATTCATATCGACTCTATTTAAAATATAATCACTCAATTTTTCATAATCATTTAAATCGGGGGCATCTTCATTGACAAATATAGCATGTTTTACAAAGCTCATCTGCCCTACTCCCCAAAAAGCATGCATAAACTGTTTTGCATGACCCGGATACATTGTTTTCATTTTTGCTATTATAAGATTGTGAAAAACACCATTTTCAGGCATACGATAGTCTATCAATTCAGGTGCTGTAGTTTTTAAAAGCGGCAAGAAAACTCTCTCAGTAGCCCATCCCATATATTTATCCTCTAAAGGAGGCTTTCCTACTACAGTTGCTTGGTATATAGGTTTTTCTTTGCTTGTTATACAAGTTACATCCATTACAGGATATGGTTCTTTTAGTGTATAGTATCCGGTATGATCCCCGAAAGGTCCCTCTATCTCCATCTTATTTGGATCTACAAAACCCTCTATAACAATATCTACATCAGCAGGTATATATATATCGTTTGTTATAGATTTTACCAGCCTTGGATTTTCACCCTTTATCAAACCATAAAGCAGAAGTTCAAACATGCCATTTGGCATAGGGGCTTGTCCACACCAAATATAAAGAGGGTCTCCGCCTATTGCCACGGATACCGGCATTTTTTTGTTGGCTTTTTTATATTCATGGAAAAAATGAGCCGCATCTTTATGAATCTGCCAATGCATACCAAGTCTGTTTTTATCATAAACTTGGAGTCTATACATTCCGAGGTTTTGTTTCTCTCCATCAAGAGATACAGTATAAACCTGCCCCATGGTGATAAATGGTCCACCATCCTCATCCCAAGTTTTAAGTATAGGAAAATCGTATAGATTTACACTTTTACCTTTTTGTTCTCTCTCTTGACAAGCTCCCCTAAATCTTTCTCTTTTTGGAAAAACTTTTCTAAGTTCAAAAAGCTTAGTAAACATTTCTATCTTTTTATTAAAGCTTTTTGGAGGCTTCATATGCAAAAGCTCTTCTATTTGTTTCGCAACTTTGTCAGGCTCTCTTGTAAAGATAAGATTTGTAGCTTCATAGGAGCAAAATGTATTCATTAGAACAGGCATATTGTATTTGACACCAAGTCTTCTTGAAACGACATTAGTAAAAAGTAAAGCCTTTGAATCCTCTTTTTTAACTTCCACATATGCTATATGAGCTATCTCAAGATCTATATCAACCTCTTTGTCTATAACTCTTAATAGATTATTCTTTTTTAGTAAATCTACAACTCTTTGCATCTACAACCTTTGTGCTACACTATCTTTAAATGCTATCTTTTCAGCCTCTTTCAATATATCCAAAGCTCCAGCCTCTTTCATTATTTTAGCCATCTTAATACCAAGCCCTTTAGAGTTATCTAAAGTGGAATTTATCTTTTTTTTCAGTATATGAGTTCCATCAGGAAATCCAACCATTGCCCTCACAACAACACTATCTTCTTCTATCTTGGCATTGATTGAAACAGGAGCCGAACATCCTGCACCAATCTCTTTTACAAAATCTCTTTCAATTTCAGTACATAAAGCTGTCTCTTCGTCATTCAAGCTAAGTGCTATCTCTCTAACTCGTTTATTTGCACTAACTATCTCAATGCCCAAAGAGGCTTGTCCCATAGGTGGAGTCATCATGTCAAAAGGAAGTTTTTGTACAAAAGGTATATCTTTTAAAAGATCGAGCCTCTTAAGTCCAATATATGCCAATACAATAGCATCATACTGCCCCTCTCTAAGTTTTCTAAGTCTTGTGTTTACATTACCTCTTAAATCTTTCATTTGCAAATCACTCCTAACGGACTTGATCTGCATTCTTCGCCTTAAGCTCGTAGTGCCTACAACGGCATTTTTCGGTAACTCATCAAAACTCTTATACTTATGAGAAAGAAATACATCACTTTGATCTTCTCTTTTAGTAATAGCGACAAGTTCCAATCCATCAGGTATAAAGGTGGGGACATCTTTTAGTGAATGCACAGCCATATCGGCATTGCCTGCAAGCATCTCATCCTCAAGCTCTTTAGTAAAATGTCCTTTTCCCCCTATAAGAGCTAAAGGCTTATCAAGTATCTTATCTCCTCGACTTGTTATTTTGTTTAATTCAACCTTTACATCTGAAAATCTTTTTTCAATCTCATCTTTAACAAAATATGCCTGCCATAGAGCCAAATCACTCGCTCTTGTTGCTATTACAATCTTTTCCACTATTTATACTCTTTCATAAGTTTTTCTATCTTCTCTCTTCCTTTGTCATATTTTCCATTTATATATATCGTGGGGGTTCCATTTATCATAAGTTTATTTGATTTATGCAAATCCTCTTTATATCTTTTTAAAACATCTTTTTGATTGATATCATCCATTGTAATATCAGTTTTTAACTCTTTATTAAATCTATCCAAAACAGTCTTTGCATCATGCTTTTTTGTGTCAAAATTTGATTGATAAACTTTCTCTTCAAGACCAATATTTCCCTTTTTATCGGCTGCTATCAAAGCTTTTACGATAGTATCGGAGCCGGGATGTATCACAAGTGGCAAATGATAATAGTATAGAGCAAATGTATTAGGATGTTTTTTAACAAATTCCATCAAATCAGGAATAAAATCCATACAAAACGGACACTGAGGATCACTAAAAACAAGAAGTCTATATTTCGCATCACTGCTACCGTATAACAAATGTTTTTTATCATAATATGAATTGTCAGCATCTATAGAAAAATTTTTCAATACTTCATCTTTTACTTTTTTCTTATTAGACAAATTAACAAATTGTCTGGCAATATAGTTTCCATCTGAAAACAGAACATCTTTTATAGTGATAACTCTATTGTTTTGTTTTAATAACTTTAACTCTATTGTTATCACATAAGCCTTCCATCCGGAAATCTTTTTTGATATATCAACAACTTTTGCCACTTTAAAACCCAAAACTTTTATATTTTTATTTGGTTTTATAGATGTAGTTAAAAATTTTTCTATTTTTTGTTTTGTTGTTAAATTACCCGCAGCAAAAATCAGTACTACACTACTTATCCATATCGTCAATAACTTCGACATCAATGACATCATCACTCCTTTTTTCATCTTTTTTAAATCTGTAAAATCTTTTTGTAATCATCAAAGCAATATAGGGAAACTGGAACAGCACTCCTACCATATCACTTAAAAAACCCGGTATTATTAGCAAAACTGCACCTATAAGCATAAAAATATTTAATCTCATAAACTCCTCTTCGCTTATCCTCTTTTCCACAATCGCCCTAAAACCTTCCGAAAAGGAATTGCTGAGATTGGCTATAATAATAAATCCTATTATCGCAGAAATGATAACTTCAAGAAATGTTGCAAAAGCCCCTACCTCTCTTCCTATATTTAAGGTAACCGTAATCTCTAAAAATAGATAAATTAAAAAATATACCATCTAAATCAACTCTTTCAAATAATCCAGTACTTTATCACTATCTATACTTGTTTTCTCAAGTGTCCTTCTATCCACAACTTCTACTTTGCCCTCTTTGAGAGATTTACCTACGATTAAAGCATAAGGAAAGCCAATAAGTTCAAAATCTTTCATCTTAAAACCAAATCTCTCTTTTCTATCATCAATTATAACCTCTTTACCCATAGATAATAATTTATTATATATCTTATCGGCAAAATTAAGCTCATCTTCATTTTTAATATTTGAAACGATGATATCAAGAGCAAATGGGGTACTCTCTTTTGTCCAAATACATCCCTTATCATCATGAGATTGCTCTATCACAACTGCTACAAGCCTACTTACACCTATACCGTAAGTCCCCATGATAAATGGTTTTGACTTGCCGTTCTTATCTAAAAATTCAGCTTTCAAAGGTTTTGAATACCTATCTCCGAGCTTAAAAATATGTCCTACCTCTATCCCTTTGGTGTGAGACAATATACCTCCGCAATGAGGACAAATATCACCCTCTCTAACTTCAGCAAGATCAGCGAAATTATCTAAAAATTTATCTTTCAACGAGTAACCAACAAAGTGATAATCCACCTCATTTGCACCGCATATCAAATTTTCCTTATCTTTTAATTCATTATCTATAATAACTTTTACATTTTTAACATCAGGACCTATAAAGCCCGGAGTAACACCAAGATCTTTTAACTCATTTTCACTGACATCTTCAATCTCCAATGCCTCTACAGAATTTAAAGCCTTTGTTTCCTCAAGGTTATCATCACCTCTTAAAAAGAAAATAACAACTTCACTTTCACCATTTTCATATATAGCTTTTTTTGCAACTGCTTTTATGAGATAATATGGCTCTATCATAAAAAATTCAGCCAAAGAATCAATGGTTTTTATATCCGGAGTAAAAAACTTTCCGGGCTGCATTTGAGGCTCCTCGTCATAAGGAGAGACCCTCTTTGCTCTTTTTGCAACCTCTATATTTGCTGCATTTTGGCAACTATCACATATAACTATATCATCTTCTCCATTATCGGCCAATACCATAAATTCTCTACTGCCTACACCCCCTATGGCACCGCTATCGGCATCCACAACTCTAAAGTCAAGTCCAAGTCTTGTAAATATCTTAGAGTAAGTTTCTTGCATAAGATCAAATTCTCTATCTAAATCCTCATAACTATCGTGAAAACTATAGCCATCCTCCATCAAAAACTCTCTACCTCTTAAAAGCCCGAACCTTGGTCTTGCTTCATCTCTAAATTTTGTATTTATCTGGTATAGATGAAGAGGAAGTTGTTTGTAACTTTTGACTCTATTTCTCACCAAGTCCACCATCATCTCTTCAGCGGTAGGACTCAAGACAAACTCATTCTCTTTTCTATCCTTAAATCTCAAAAGCTCTTTGCCATACTTGGCAAACCTTCCGCTCTCCTTCCAAAGTTCACTAGGAGTTACAAAACCAAGCTGAACCTCTTGGCAATTTGCCTTATCAAGTTCATCTTTAACTATACTTCTTATCTTTTCTAACACAATTTTACCCATAGGTAAAAAGTTGTATATACCGCTTCCTACCTGAGTTATAAAACCTGCTTGTATTAAAAGTTTATGACTTGGTAAAACAGCATCATTGGGTGCATTTTTGGTTGTAGGTATAAAAAGATTGGAAAATCTCACTTACTCTCCTTTATTTTTGGATCTTTTTTTGTATCTTGTTCCATTTGGTATTCGCATTTATACATATTTATGGATTTTCTTTGATTTTCATTGACATCAAAAAGGTATTGAAAAGATTGGACTATAGTATCAAACTCAGGGTCTTCGGCTATCTTTTTTAGATTGCAAGTCGGTTTATGCAAAAATGTATTAAAAGCTTGATGAAGTATCTTTTCAACTTCATCTTTATGTTCTTTTGGCAAATATCCCTTTTTTATGGCTCTATCAAGCTCTTTTTGAGCTGACTTCTTTGCCATATCTCTCATTCTCTTAATGATAGGATCAACCTGCAAGGTTTGTAGCCACTTATAAAACTCCATAGTAAATTTACCAATAATTGAGTAAGCTATACCTGCTTGTTTTTCTCTAAAAGCTTGATTTTGAGAGGCTATGCTTTTTAAATCATCTACAGTATGTAGCTTTATATTTTTATCTTTGCAGCTATCTTCTATATCCCTCGGTACCGCTATATCAAACCAGTGCCTTTCAAAATCAACCTCTTTAACCATATCCTTTGTGATAACATATCCATTTGCACTGGTGGCTGAAAAAAGAACTCTGTATTTATTGAGATACATGGAAAGTTTACTAAAATCATCAGCCATAGTTGTCCCGCCTAATTCATCAGCTAACTTTTTGGCTTTTTCAAGATTTCTATTTATGATAATAACATTTACACCGTTTTTTACAAGATATTCCGCACAAATCCTACTCATCTCTCCGGCTCCCACCACGATAGTAGAAAATCCAGCCAATGATCCGCCAAATACCTCTTTTGCCTGATTGACGGCTACACTGGAAATGGAAACAGGAGTAGAGGATATCTCCGTACTACTTCTAACGGCTGCCGCACATCTGAAAGTATGGTGCATTACTCTTGCTATCTTTTGGGAACAAAAACCGTGATCGAAACAAAATCTAAAAGCATCTTTTATCTGTCCTACTATTTGAGTCTCTCCGATAGCTATACTTTCAAGAGATGAAGCAACGGCAAATATATGATGAATAGCTCCGCTATCTTCGTATATATCCGCTCTACCCTCCAACTCTTCAACCGACAAAGAGGATATCTCCGAGAGTTCACAAAAGATATGTTCAAGAGCTTTTTCACAATCATTAACACTCACTAAAATCTCCACTCTATTACAAGTTGAGATCACCATAACTTCATTGATATTCTCATGTTCGATAACTTTTTTGGAAAAATCTATCTTTTTTTCATCACTATTAAATGCTAACTTCTCTCTTGTCATTATATCGCTATTTTTATGCGAGAAACTCACAATAAGATAATTCATACTATTCCTTTAGTACTCTCTTTGAATCATATCTTGTATGATCTTTTCAAGTTCAATATTTTTATACTCTTTTATACTTTGTATGGCTTCCATAGCCAAATCACGAGCCAACTCCAAAGAGTTTTCTATAGCTCCATATTGTTTCATGTTTGTTATAACCCAGTTTTTCTCTTCATTTGTCAAATCTTTTTTAAATAGATTTTCAAGCTTTACTTTATCATCTTTGGATAATTTATCATAGAGGTATATATAAGGGAGTGTTGCTTTTCCCTCTTTAAAGTCATGAAGAGCAGGTTTTCCAAGTGTTTTTGCATCTTGTGTGATATCCAATATATCATCTATTATCTGAAAAGCAAGGCCTAGATTTTTGCCGTATAGGGCAAACTTTTTACTATCTTTACCACAAAGATAAGCTGCAGATTCGGCTGATGCTTCTATAAGAGATGCCGTTTTTTTATCAATCATATCAAAATATCTGTCTCTGTTTTTATTGAAACTTTTTGACAACTCCACATCAAGAAGTTCTCCTATAGATAGTCTTGTTACCGCATTTGAAATACTTTTTGCTACAAATTCAGGCAAAGATGTCAATTCATAATAAGCTTTGGAGTATAAAATATCCCCAAGCATAATTGCAGTCTTATCTCCAAAAAGAGCATTTATAGATTTTTTTCCTCTTCTCGTATCCGCATCATCAATAACATCGTCATGCAAAAGACTTGCCACTTGTATCATCTCCACGATAGCTGCCAAGACATAAGCCTCATCACTCTGTTCAGCTATTTTAAGTATCAATTTCGCTCTAAGTTTTTTTCCTGAAGTTATCTCTTTGTATAATTCTAAAACTTTTTTATCATTTAAATCATTCAAAAATCCATTTACTATATCATCGACTCTTTGTAACATTTTTTCCTTTCGCATTCGGATCGATAAAATCCGTCAAAATCTTTAGTTTGTCATCTTTTATGAAAACATCTACCTTTGCAATACCTTTTTTTTCATCAAAATCTCTAAAAACTACAAGCAAATAAATCCTATCAACCACAGAACTGCCGATCGGCACAAGCTCTACTTCAAAACTTCCAAGTTTATAGCCTTTATATAAAATATGCTGAGATTTAACCTTTTGATACGAACTAAATGTAGTTAAAGCTCTATTTTTATATAATGTCCATCTAAAAGTAAAAATTCCATCTCTTAAAGATATCTTTTTATCTCTAAACGATATCAGTACTTTCGCCACTTGATCTTTTTTCAAGTTAAATTGATACTGATGTTTCCATTTTGTCGCCGCCTGAAGAGTGCCAAACAACAATAAAACGGCAAAAAAAACTTTACTCATTTTGTGTCAAAACATTTCCCATCATTTCTATATAGAGATTGTTTATCCTCTCGTCAACTTTATCTCTATTGTTGAAAATATAATTACTTATTATAGCATTTGTATCTTTATCTTCTCCAAGCATATCTTCAAGCAAAAGCTCCATAGCCGCTATCTTTGCAATAGCATCATTTAACTCATTTTGCACAAGATTTCTATTTGCATTAAAAACTATATCGTAAAATTTTTTTTCAGGTTTTCCTCCGAAAATATCATCATCTTCAAGCCACATTTTTTCTCCCTATATCTATTTCAAAGTCAATATTATATCTCACTTAACCCTATAAATTACTGAATACAAAACCGGCACATAAAAAAGGTTGAGTACAGTTGCCCAAGCTACACCAAAGCCTATGGCTATAGCCATAGGCTGAAGTATCACAGACTGTCCGGAAGCAAAAAACATTAGAGTCATTAAACCCAAAACAGTAGTTATAGAAGTTAAAGATATAGGTCTTAATCTTAAAGAGGCAAGATAAGCTATCTCCTCTTTTTTTCTACTGTTTTTAATAAAATCTATCATAATAATTCCATCATTTACGACAACTCCGCTAAGTCCGACAAGTCCAAGTAGTCCGGGCATAGTCATATTCATGCCCATCACAAGATTGCCTACCAAAACTCCAAGTACCGATAAAGGTATAGTACTAAGAACAATCAAAGATAAAATAGCTGAATTAAACATCCAAACAAGTGCTATAAATATCAAAAATATGGCTATTACTCCTGCCATAGCCATCTCTTTTTGAATTTGCCTGTTTGATTTTTGCTCACCTTTTATATCTATACCGACCCCCATGGTCTTTATCTTTTTAAAAACCGATTTCATCTTTTTTAAAAATTCTGCGGAAGTTAACTTTTCTTTATCTAAAGAACCAAAAACCGTTCTTATCCTTTTTCCATTGTCTTTATATATTTTGGCATAGCTCGGTATAAATATAAAATCTACTATGTCTCTTAATTTTACGACTTTAGAACTATTCGGAATTCCAATAGAAAAGTTTTTTAGTTTATTGTAATTATCTTTGTTGATAATTTCAGATTTTATCTTGATAAGCTCACCATTTTTAAACATTTTTCCTATCTCCATTTTTTGGAAAAATCTTTTAAGCTCGGATGAAATGATAGCTTCATTAAAACCAAGACTTTTGCCATACTCATTGACTCTAAATTTCAACTCTTTCTCACCGGTTATCATATCATCACTGGTATTATATACACCCTTTATAGTTTTCATTTTATTTTCTGTTAACTCTATTGCTCTTTTGATGTTTTTATCATCTTTGCCGCTAAATGCAAGTTCTATATCACTTTTTACGATACCTGCTCCGGGAACTTCTACACTAAACTCTTCATATGCTTTGTTTTTAGCTATCTCTTTGGTTAATTTTTTGACCATTTTAGCTATTTCATATGCATTGTGACTTCTTTCCATGTCTGTATTATCATATTCAGGAGAAAGATAAGGGTTTATATATCTGTCAAAAAAATTTTCAGGTTTTCTTTCATGGAGATTTATAAAGATTTGAAAGTTATTTTCCGCAACATCCGGTCTGAATTTATTGTCAAGCTTCATACCGGTTATCGATGTTATAGAGGCAACATCTCCTTTGGGCAATTTTTTTAGCAGAATCTCCTCCACTTTGGTTACAAGTTTTTGTGTTTGAAAAAGATCATTATTGATATCCACTTGTCCTTTTACAAATATTTGTGTATTGTCAAACTCTGGAAAAAGTTGAAATTTGCTATTTTTTGCCAACAAAATCGTAAGAGTTATAATAGGGATTAAAAAAAGCAAAAGAGTTGTTTTTTTATACTTTAAAGCTCTTTTCATATATCTTACATAAAGCTTTTTAGATACTTCCCAAAATCTCTTTGTTCTATCTTTTTGCTTTTGTGCTTTTAAAAAATCTTTAGCATGAAGAGGCAAAAAGAAAAATGCTTCAAATAGAGAACTTAAAAGTAGTATTGATATTATGATAGGTATAATTTTTATAAAAACACCCATTTCACCACTAACTACCAAAAGTGGCAAAAAAGCAAAAATAGTAGTGCTGGTAGCCGTAACTACTGCAGGAAACATTTCTGTAGCTCCATTTATGGCCGCCGTTCTATTATCATCACCATTTTCAAGATGTCTGTATATATTTTCAGCCACGACTATGGCTTCGTCCACCAGCATTCCAAGAGCCATTAAAGCTCCCAATAAAGAGAGCATATTTAAAGAGTATCCGATAATTTTTGTAGCTATCAATCCTATCATAAAACTAACAGGTATCCCTATGCCGACTACAAATGCTATCCTTTCGCTAACAAATATATAAACGGATAAAGAAACCAAAATAAGTCCAAATATTATATTGGAGATAACAATATTGAGCCTATTTCTTATCCAGACGGAAGTATCAGTATATGTACCGAAATCATAATTTTTATATCTTTTTTTATAATTTTTTAAAACTTGTTTTATCTCTTTTACAAGAGTTATTGCATTGCCTTGTTCTGATTTTTTTATATTGATAGCGATATTGGGTTTACCGTTAAAATGGGAAACTTCGTTTAAATCACTAAGTTTAAAACTAACATCGGCTATATCTTTTATCCTTACTTTTTTTCCTGCGATATTTATGAAACTATTTTTTATCTTTAGTAGATTTTTATCTCCGTTTATAGTGCTTAGATACAGATGATTTGCTTTTTCTTTTATAAGTCCTATAGGAAAAATCGAACTGATACCCGAAAGAGCGGTAATAACCATATTTTTACTAAGACCATAAGCTTCTACTTTTTTATCATTTACTTCAAAAACAAGCTCAAGATCGGCATCACCTCGTATAGAAATATCACTAAGATTGGGTATTTCAAAAAGCCTATTTTTAAGCTTGTCCGCCATATCAAGCAACTCTTGTCTGGAAGCAGTCTTTGATGAAACGGTTACCGTTATCAAAGGAAAACTCTTTGTCAAGAGCTTTACTGTCGGTTCATCCATATCGGAAGGAAAATTTCTTCTTTGATTGGTAACGATATCTTTAATATCATTTATCGTGTCTTCCGGATTTGCATCTTTTGCCAAATCGACTTTAATAGTAAAAAAACCATTTTTTATAGTTGTAGAAATATCTTCAATATTACTTAAATTTCTAATATCATCTTCGATATTTTTAACTGCCATTTTATCAAGTATATCAGGACTTGCACCGGGATAAGCTCCTACTACGATAACCGAATCAAGCACAGAAGGAGGAAATATCTCTTTTGGTATTTTATTGTATGAAAAAATCGACAATACCAATAAAAAAACTAAAAATATATGATTTAATATAGGTTTATCAATGCTAAAAGCTATAAATTTTTTTATCATTTTAAAAAATCGTATCCAAAACTTGATTTTTAAATCTTAGATATTCAAGCTTCTGCTTCAATACTTTATTCTCCTCTTTTAAAATAGAGTATTCGTTGTAAAGTTTACTTATATCTCGACTATTATAATAAATTTCATTTTTAAGATAAATTTTTGGCAAAACCAAAATCAAAACGATAAAAAGAATCAACATAACACCAAGCAACAACCTAAAACTAAGATTGTTCACATGTCTTTTGATACTTTTTTCAACCTCATCTATAAGACTATATCTATCTTTTTTAATACTACTATCTTTCAATCTTAAAAACCCTCATTTTTGAACTTCTGCTTCTTGGATTTATTTTTATCTCCTCTTTTATAGGAACTATCGGTTTCTTTGTCAAAATCTTTCCCATGGAGTGGTTGTTTCCACATTCACATCTATAAACTTCGGGAGGACATATACAACTCTTGTTCCACTCTTTAAAAGTTCTTTTAACAATCCTGTCTTCAAGAGAGTGGAATGTTATGATAGCTACTTTACACTCTTTTAGTGACGAATTTTTTATCGACTCTAAAAGGCTTATCAACTCTCCAAGTTCGTCATTTACCTCTATCCTTATGGCTTGAAAAACCAAGGTTGCAGAGTGAATTTTTCCTCTTTTGAAGTGTTTTTCTATGGCTTGAGAAAGCTCTCTTGCACTATTAAAAGGTCTATTTTTGACTATAATATCTGCTACTTTTTTATACTCTCTAACCTCTCCGTACTCTCTTAATATCTCCTCAAGTCTAATTCTGTCATAACTGTTTACAACATCATAAGCACTCAAAGAGGCATTTTGATCCATTCTCATATCTAAAACAGAGGAGTTAAAACCAAATCCCCTATCCTCTTTATCAAGTTGCAAAGATGATACTCCAATATCTGCCAAAATAGCTTTGATATTTTTATCTTGATGTTTTTTTAAAACTTTTGAAAATCTTTCATTTTCAAAAATAACCCTATCTTCATATCCGCTCAATCTTTTTTTTGAAAACTTTATAGCTTCTTTATCTTGATCTATACAAATCAATTTGACATTTGGATTGTTTTTTAATATCTCTTCGCTATGTCCACCGTAACCTACTGTACAATCTACGATATAACCATCGTCAATGTCATTAAAAACTTCCAAAACTTCATTCAATAAAACAGGAACATGAGGAGTATCCAAAAAAAATCCTTTTATTTTTGTTAGATTTTACTAAATTTTTCTTTATTAAGAGATTATATGATACTTTTTTAAAAGATTTATTTTCTCTCTATCAAAGAGACAGCTTCATAGGCAGTATCCATCATTTTATCTATCTCCTCAAAGGTTATTATATATGGAGGCATAAAGTATATGGTATTGCCAAGAGGCCTAAGCAGAACTCCATTTTTTAAACCATACTCATAAACTCTCAACCCAATCCTCTCTTTTGGCTCAAATCCTTTGATATCAAAAGCGGCTATCATACCTGTTTGCCTTATGTTTTCTATATTATTAAGCTTTGAAAACTCATTTAATTTTTTTCCTATATATTTTATTTTTTCTCTATTTTTATTTAATACATCATCATTTTCAAAAATATCCAATACTGCATTTGCTGCCGCACAAGCAAGAGCATTGCCAGTATATGAATGAGAGTGTAAAAATGACTTATGCTCATTATAATCACAATAAAAGCTATCATACATCTCTTCGGTCAACAAAACAACCGAAAGAGGCAAATAACCACCGGTTATACCCTTGCTAAGAGCCATAAAATCAGGCTTTATACCGGCTTGTTCGCAAGCAAACATGCTGCCGGTTCTACCAAATCCCACAGCAATCTCGTCAGCGATAAAATGTACATCAAACTCTTTACAAAGCTCACTTGCAAGTTTTAAAAAAAGAGGGGAGTACATATGCATATTACCTGCACACTGTACAAGAGGTTCAACTACAAAAGCCGATATTTCAAAAGCTCTCTCTTTTAATATCTCTTTTAATTTTTTAGCTGCTTTTATAGCCTCTTCTTCACTCTTATCTTTTGGAACATCTGTTTTTATGCTTTTTATCAGCATCTCTTCATAACTCTTTTTATATATCCCGAGATCTCCAAGCGATAAAGCTCCTATAGTTTCTCCGTGATATGAATTATTTAGAGATACAAAATAGGGCTTTGTTAAACCTCTGTTTTTGTTATAGTGAAAACTCATCTTTATAGCAACCTCTATGGCAGAAGAGCCATTGTCGGCATAAAAACATTTTGTTAGATTTTGGGGAGTCAATTTCACCAATCTTTCCGATAGTCTTACAATAGGTTCATGTGTGAAACCGGCAAAAATAATATGCTCTAATGAGTCTAACTGTTCTACTATCTTGCTTTTTATATATGGATGTTGATGCCCGAATAAATTAACCCACCAAGAGCTAACCGCATCAATGTATCTATTGCCGTCAAAATCTTCAAGATATATACCCTCTGCTTGTTTTATAGGAATAAGCGGTAACTTTTCATGGTCTTTCATTTGAGTACAAGGATGCCAAATATTTCTCAAATCTCTCTCTTTTAAAGATAAATTATCCATTTTTTTTCCCATTTCATCGTAAATTAATGTCAATTTCAATAGAATTATATCTAAAATTATAAAACTTAGGATAATAAATGATTACTTGGATGCAAAAACATAGAAAATATCTTGTTGTTACTATCTGGATAAGCACGATAGCTTTCGTAGGAGCCGGCTTTGTAGGATGGGGAGCATATAACTACAACACAAGCCGAGCAGGTGCGGTAGCAGTCGTAGGAAATACAAAGATAACAATACAAGAGTTAAATCGTGCATATACAAATATATACAATTACTATCAAGATAAGCTAAATGGAAAATTTTCCAGAGAACAAGCTAAAAAAATGGGGCTTAAAGATATAGCATTAAACCAACTTATAAACGAAACTTTAAAGTTAAATTATGCTAAAGAGCTTGGGTTTACGACATTGGATAGCGAAGTTGAAAAAGCACTTGAAAATACAAAAGCTTTTCAAAGTGGTGGAGTTTTCAACAAAGACCAATACTATAGAGTATTGAGAAATATCCAATTTACTCCAAAAGAGTATGAAAACTCATTAAAAAAAGAGATAACACTTAGAAAACTTGACAACATCTTAAACCTTTCTGTAACCCCTTTAGAGATAGAAACTTTTGGTGCATCTATATTTATGCGAGATAAATTAATGACCAAAATCATCAAAATCAATGATGCCGATATAAATATCAGCGACAATGATTTGAAAAAGTTTTGGGAAAAAAGAAAAAAGAACTATTTGACAAAAAAATCTTATGTTTTATCTATCATAAAAATACCTGTTTCATTCATTCAAGTAGATGAAAATGAAACAAAAAGCTACTATAAGAAAAAAAGATACAACTACACGGATAAAGATGGAAAGATAGAAACATACGAACAAGCAAAAAATAGAATTATTCAAGATATTCAATTTAAAAAAGGAAAAGTTTTCGCTCTTAAAAAATATCTTGCCCTCAAAAAAGGCAAAGTAAAAGCCAACGATAAGGTGACTGTTTATATTAATAACAAAAACTATCCACAAAATAAACTAAAAATAGCAAGTGTTGGAGATGTATTAAAACCTTTTAAATACGAAGGAGAGTACATAGTAGCAAAAGTAAATAAGATACATATGCCAAAACCTATGGATTTCGACCAAGCAAAAAATATTGTTAAAAAAGAGTATGCTCAAGTTCTTAAAAAAGGTATGTTGATAAAAAAAGCAAAAAGTATGTTATCTGATTTTAATAACGGAACCGAACTTGGATATATTAGTAGAGACGATATTAAAAAAATAAAAGGCTTAAATGAACTTGAAGCGATAGAGTTTTTAAATCAAGTTTTCAACTCAGGCAAAAAAGAGGGTTTTAAAGTATTCGACAATAAGGCGATAATCTATAAAATATTGGAACAAAAGTTGCTTGATAAGAATAAACTTAAAACATATAATAATTTGATAAAAAAGAATGTTACAAATGCCAAAGCTGCGGAATTAAATCAAAAATTATTGAAAGTTTTAAGAAATAAATATAAAATAGAAAGTTATTAAAAAGGAAAATAGTTGAATAAAACTATTCTTGGAATCGATATTGGTTCAACAAAAATATGTGCCGTTATAGCCCAAAACAATGGTGATCATATAAAAATTGCCGGTAGTGGTATTTCCAAATCCGGAGGTGTCAAAAAAGGTATCATAACCAATATTGAATTAGCATCAAAATCCATAAAAGAAGCCATAGACGAAGCAAAAAAAATAGCCGGAACTAATATTGATAAAGTGATTGTTTCTATTTCCGGGGCTTACACAAAAAGTGTTGAAAGTTATGGTGTTGTCAATATACCCGATAAAGAGATAAGCATAAAAGAGATAAATAGAGTCATGATGATGGCAGATCACAATGCCAATATACCAACTGATTATGAAAGAATTCATGTCCTGCCTTACAACTTTAAAGTAGATAATCAAGAATTTATAGATGATCCTCTTGGAATGAATGGTAATAGGCTAGAAGTCCATGTACATATAATAACCGCTCAAAAAACTTCATTAAACAACTTAAGAAAATCAGTTGAATTAGCCGGAGTTATGATTGACAATATAGTTTTGATAGGATATGCATCAAGCATTGCAGTATTAAACGAGGATGAAAAAGAACTTGGAGTGGCAGTTATTGATATAGGCGGAGCAACTTGTAATCTTGCTATCAATTCAAGCAATAGCATAAGATACAACGACTATCTTGCAGTAGGATCCAATAATATAACAAAAGATTTATCTATGGCTTTGCATACTCCTTTAAATGAGGCCGAGAAGGTAAAGCTTCAACATGGCTCTTTAAAAGAGATAAGTAGCGAAACCATAGAACTTCCTATTATAGGGGATGACAAAAAGAGAAATGAAGTTTCTCTTGAAATAGTGTCAAATGTAATTTATGCCAGAGCAGAAGAGACTCTTATGATACTTGCAAAATCAATAGATGAGAGCGATTTTAAAGAGCAAATAGGAGCCGGTATAGTTTTAACCGGAGGTTTTACAAAACTTGAAGGTTTAAGGGAACTTGCTGTTGCAATATTTGACAATATGCCTGTTAGAATTGCAAAACCTAAAAAATTAGACGGTATGTTTGAAATATTAAAAGATCCCACTTATTCTACATGTATTGGACTTGTTATGTATGGATGTGGAGATTTTACACCATATGAAATAGACTCAAACAAAAAACTTAGATATAAAAATGAAATTTTAGAATCGATAAAAGATGTACAAAGTTCTGTTGAAAATATACCTAATTTAAAATCACAAGAGAAAGAGAAAGAGAAAGTCATAAACATTAAAAAATTAGAAAAGAAAAATAGTTTCAAAGATAAATTATCAAGATTTTGGAACACAATAACACAACTATTTTGAGGAGCGATAATGGAGGAATTTAAAGTAGAAGAATCAAAACAATTAACCGGTGCCTGCATTAAGGTTGTCGGAGTAGGTGGCGGGGGAGGAAATATGATCAATCACATGATCAATGAAGGCATCAGTGGAATTGATTTGATAGCTGCAAATACTGATGCTCAAGCTTTAGAGGCTTCATTAGCTCCTATTAAAATTCAACTTGGGGAAAAGAAAACCAAAGGTCTTGGTGCAGGAATGAAACCTGAAATTGGTCGAGAATCAGCTCTTGAAAATTATGAAGAGATAAGAAGTGCTCTTGAAAATGCAGATATAGTATTTATAGCTTCAGGTTTTGGAGGAGGAACGGGTACCGGTGCTGCTCCCGTTATTGCACAAGCTGCCAAAGAAGTTGGAGCATTGACTGTATCAGTTATAACTAAACCGTTTATGTTTGAAGGAAGAAGAAGAGCAAGAATGGCAGAAGAGGGATTGAAAGAACTCAGAAAAGAGAGCGATTCTATAGTTGTTATACCAAACGATAAGCTTCTTAGCATTATAGATAAAAATCTCGGTATAAAAGATAGCTTCAAAATAGTTGATAATATTTTAAGTCGTGCCGTAGGTGGTATGAGTTCTGTTGTTCTTTCATACGGAAATAATGATATCAATCTTGACTTTGCAGATGTACAAACAGTAATGAGTCACAGAGGTATGGCACTTCTTGGAGTAGGTGAATTTGAAGGCGAAAATGCTGCCGTTGAAGCTATGAAAAATGCCATAGAATCACCTCTTCTTGATAACATGAGCATAAATGGAGCACTTGGAGTGCTAATTCATTTCAATATCCATCCAAACTGCCCACTTAATCAAATCAGTGAAGCCATGGGCATTGTATATGATAATGCTGACGAAGATGCACATGTTATCTTTGGAACAACAACCAATGAAGATATGCCTGAAAATAAAGTTAAAATCACTATAGTTGCTACCGGTTTTGAAGGCGATAAAGACAAAAAAGATGATTTAAAACTTGTTAATTCCGTTGAAGAGATGAGAAAATCAAGAATAGCCAAACTTAAAAAAGTAAGTGGTGGCTACGAACAACAAGAAGATATTCTTGATATACCTACATTTATGAGAAATCAAATGGATTAAACTCTTTAAACCCATGAATTTTCATGGGTTTAAAAACTAAAAGTATCAGTTATTATTTTCTATTTTTTTGCAACAAAACCTCTATCAAGTCCGCTTAAATCTTTATAAAAATCAAATTTTTTAAATCCACTCTTTTCTAAAAGTACAGAAACACTCTTTTTTTGATCGTAACCCATTTCACAAATCAAATATTCAACTCCTCTTTTTGCAGAAAGCAAAATAATTTCTTCAAGCACTTCATGGCCATTAATACCACCAAATATAGCCTCTCTCGGTTCATACTCAAGAGGTTTTTTTACCTTGAAGTTATCAGCGACATAAGGAGGATTGGATACTATTATATCAATATCCTCATTTACCTTATCAAGATATGAACACTTTCGCACCTCAATCTTATCTCCAACTCTAAATCTTTTTATATTTTCTTTAGCTATCTCTATGGCACTACTTGATATATCGGTAGCAAAGATTTGTACATTATCTAAGAGCTTAGCTAACATTACGGAAATAGCACCGCTACCTATACCTATCTCAGCAATAGTTAAAAACTCTTTATCCAACTTTTTAACTATCTCCAAAACCTTATCAATCAATATCTCTGTCTCCGGTCTTGGTATGAGGGCACCTTTATCTATAAAAAACTCTTCAGAGTAGAAACTAACGATCTTCGTGATATACTCTATAGGCTCGCCCTTCTCTCTTCTTAAAAAAAGTTTTTTATACTCTTTAAAATTTTCCAACTCTTCATCTTCATGCAAAAAGAGATAGACTCTATCCTTTTCTAAAAGATAAGAGAGCAGTATATAGGCTTCATTTAGAGGATTTTCAGCTATATCTCCTATATGGCTGCTCGCTATAGATAGAGCCTCTTTTATGCTTGGCAATTTTCCCTCATCGGTTCGTTGTCTGTATCATCTATCTTTTTCCCAAGTCTTTTCAATCTCTCAACAAGCGGAGGATGTGTGTAATAAAAAAAGATATACAGAGGATGTGATCTTGGAAAACTTTTATTTTCATTGGCAAGCTTTTCCAGAGCTTCTGCCAAAGCCACCTCATTTTCACACTCACTGCCGTATTTATCGGCGGCATACTCGTTGGATCTGCTTAAAAGCCCCATGATAGGCATAAAAACAAATGCTACTATAGGCGATAGCAAAAGGAAAAATGCTATAATGGCATAAGGAGTTTTTTGTAGTCCAAAATCAGCAAATAAAGACAAAGGCAAATTGCCAAATATGGCAAACATCAAAAAAAGAAGTACCCCCATCATCACAATATTTTTCAATATATCTTTATGCTTAAAATGCCCCAATTCATGTCCCAAAACTGCCAAAAGTTCATGTTTTGTCAATTTCTCTATCAAAGTATCAAAAAGCACCACTCTTTTAGAACTTCCAAGTCCACCAAAATAGGCATTTAGTCTATTGTCTCTTTTACTTGCATCCATAGTAAATATACCGCTACTTTTTAAACCCGCTTTTTTCATCAAAGCCTCTATGGAACTCTTCAAATCCTCATTTTCAAGAGGGGTGAATTTATTAAACATAGGAGCTATAAAAGTAGGATATATCACATTTATACCAACTATAACAACAAATATAAAAACAAAGCTCCAAAGCCACCACATATCAAATGTCATGATGATATAACTAACGGCACATATAACTAAAGAGCCAAAAATCAAAAATACCAAAGCTGTTTTTATCATATCTTGTATAAACAACTTTACAGTTATATTGCTAAAGCCGTACTTTTTATCAAGATAAAACTTTTCATACACTTCAAACGGCAGAGAAACTATATAATTTATCACTATGAAAATATCCACGAACAAAACGGACTTTAATAATTCATTATCAATATCAATAATACCATCAAGCCATCTCAACCCATATCCTACCCAAAATATAAATATAATATAATCAACCAAAGAGCCAAGTATATCCATCCTCTCTTTGGCTATCTTATAAAGTGCGGCTTCTATATATGCTCTTTTTGAAAGTATCACCGGTGTTAGATTTTTCGCTTTCGCCACATATCCTATCTCCATAACAGAAACATAGACTTTTATCAAAATATATAGAAAATATATTATTCCTACCGTTAAAACCATAAATAAGACCTTTTTTATCTTTTATTTTGTGTATTTTATCCAAAAGGGATTAAAATATATTGAAAGTTTACCCCTAATTATAAAAATTATTTAAGATATGCAATTGATTCAAATTTCAAATATTAATGCTTAAAAAAAGAATTTATCTTTCTTATAAATTCCAAAGGATTTATGGCATGATTATAAAGCTCTATAGTAAAATGTAAATGCGGACCGTTTACTCTGCCGCTTTTCCCGCTAAGCCCTACAATCTTACCTCGTTTTACTTTTTGTCCTTTTTTAACCAATATTTTACTTAAATGGTAGTAGCAGCTATATAGCCCCTTGCCATGATTTATTACAACCGATCCACCGGCATAATACCTATCTTTTGCTATCACAACCACTCCGTTGTTTATCGCCTTTATAGGTGTTTTCATTCTGGCTCTAAAATCGGTTCCGGTATGGAAACTTTTTAGAGTGTGGTTAAACATTCTTGCATTTCCATAAGCACTTGTAATCTTTGAGTGCAGAGGAAGTATAAAAGGCTCATTCCAATACTGCTTTTTCGTAACAGTTTTGTATATCTTTTTTGCCTCTTTATACTCTTTGTAGATACGATCTAACACCTTTTTAGTTGGATAAACTTTAGAGTTGTGTACCTTTATATACTCTTTTTTATAGTTGGCTTTTTTAACATCTACACAAACTTCTCTTTTTGAGTTAAGATTTATAATATTCACACATATTTTTTTACTTTTAGTTTTATAATCTATAGGTATAAAAGCCACATATCTCTTTTTTACTTTCATCAAGGGGATACTCTTTTTACCAAGCTTTACAATACTATCTTTTTTCACTTC
Organism: Campylobacterales bacterium; assembly: GCA_027065125.1. Taxonomy (GTDB): domain Bacteria; phylum Campylobacterota; class Campylobacteria; order Campylobacterales; family JALSKU01; genus JALSKU01. Next base: position 28,734 of record JAMOOV010000109.1, read on the forward strand.
AAGTACATATACTCCGCCATTTTCAATTGACACAGCAAACAAAAACAAAGGCATCATAAGCCATAAAACTATCTTCAAGATCTATCTCTTTTTATGATTTCATAAGCTTCGTTTATCTCTTGTAACTTTTGTGTTGCTTTTTCTATCGTGGATTGATCCGCTCCTTTTCCCATAAGCAGATCCGGATGGTTTTCTCTGACTAGTTTTTTATACTTTGCTTTTATGGTATCCATATCATCACTTTTTGTCGCATTTAAGACCTTGTAAGCATTTTCCAAGCTATTTACTTGATGGTTATATTTTTCAGCATAGAATTTTTCAAATCTCTTTATTATCTCTTCAAAATCCTGCCTTTTTATCTTGAGAGCTTCAGCTATATCTTCACATATCATTCTCTCTTCATCTCTAAAATCATTATCTATAAAGGCCAAATTTAAAAGATACTCTAAAAGCAAAACTCTTTTACGGTAATCCCCTCTTGTTAAAAGATAATATTTATTTGCTATCTCGATAGTATTAGAAAAAGTCTTTAATTCACTTTTGTATATCTCTTTTAGTTTTTCTCTTATAGCTGAATTGTTTTCAAAAGCCGATGATAGTTCCGTCAAAGTATTTGATATAAGCTCCGCCTCAAGCTCACTAACTCTACCGTCCGCTTTTGCAACTTTTGCCATAAGCGAAACTATAATACCTATTTCATGGTCTCTAATATCGCCGCTAAAAAATTGAGATTTGCTCCATTTTTCTCTTTTTCCGAAATCGTATTTGTTATAGTTTTTTGTCAAAAGATAAAATAAAACTATGGTAAAAAGCAGGACAAAATATATCATATAGCCAAATCCATATAATTTTCCATCTGCTCTCTTTTTAGAATTCTTATAAAGTTCGTACTTCCTTCAACTCCCGTAGGAAAACCTGCCGTTACGATATATGTTTTGTCGATATTTATAGTTTTTTCTTTGAATGCTCTTTTTAGCATCTCGGCTAGCATTAGGTTTAGACTTCTCTCTTTTATACTCATTATAGGCTCCACTCCCCATACGAGAGTTAAGGATTTTGCGATATCTTCATCGTGTGTAACGGCAAAGATAGGTTTGTTTATCCTGTATCTTGCCAATTTTTTAGCCGATTTACCCGAACTTGTCAAAGATATGATAGCTTCCACATCCAAATCAACGGCAAGTTTGGCAGTAGCAGAAGAGATGATATCAGTATCGTCTAAAAATTTATATCTATTAAATTTATTGTACGGATATACACTCTCCGTCTCTATAATAGTATTGCTCATAACTTTGACTACATTTACGGGATTTTTACCTATAGCACTCTCTTCAGAAAGCATTACAGCATCAGTTCCGTCAAGTACGGCATTTGCTACATCGCTTATCTCCGCTCTTGTTGCCATCTCCTTTTCAGCCATAGAAAGAAGCATTTGAGTAGCAGTTATAACAGGTTTTGATGCAGCATTGGCTTTTCTAATGATTCTTTTTTGAATACTTGGCACTTTATAGTAGGGAACCTCTATGCCAAGATCTCCTCTAGCCACCATAACTGCATCACTGACTTTTAGTATCTTGTCTATATTCATAACTGCATCAAACTTTTCTATCTTGGCGATAACTTGGGCTTTTGACTTATACTTTTTGAGTAGTTTTTTTCCTTTTTCCACATCTTTTTCATTTTGGACAAAAGATAGAGCCACAAAATCCACTCCATGTTTTGCACCCCACTCCAAATCCTTCTTATCTTTTTCGGTAATTATCTCAAGATTGAGTATGGTATTTGGAAAATTGACTCCTTTATTCGAGGATAGTTTTCCCTCATTTTCCACAACGGTCTCTATCTCCTTGCCGATCTTTATAACTTTTGTTTTTATATTACCGTCATAAAGATATATATACTCACCCTCTTTGACCAGATCTAAAACCTCCGGCTGATTTATGCTCAAGATATACTTGCCTTGATCTATCTTTTTTCCCTCAATACTATCTCTTGAAAATAATATCTTATCACCCTTTTTTAAGAGAAAATCCTCTTTTAGTTTTTGAACTCTTATCTTAGGACCACATATATCTTGCAAAATTCCAACATGCTTGTTGAGTTTTTTTTCCGCTTCTCTGATATTTTTTAGTATTTTGTAGTGATAGTCGTGGTTTCCATGGCTAAAATTCAGCCTAAAGAGATCGACTCCTGCTTTTATAAGTTCCTCTATAACCTCTCTACTGTCACTTGCTGGACCGATAGTCGCTAATATTTTCGTCTTTTTTATCATTTTTGCCCCTTTGTCTGTCTGTACTTTATCAAAAAATGGTTGCAAAACGATTTCAAAGTTTGTTTTTGATGGATTGTATCTTTTGCTCCATACCGTCAACTCTACTTTTTCTTATATCCATCTTTATGGTAGAGTAAACTCTATTTGAATATGGTTCTAAAACTCTATATGATTTCTCTATAACTTCAAGAGCAGCCTTTATATCATCACACTCATACACTGTACCCATCGGAGTTAACTGATACTTTACTCCGCTTTTATCTATCATCTTTATAACTTTACTGACATATTCACTTACACTCTCGCCTTTATCGGTGGGAAACATAGCAAACTCTACTAAAACAGACATTTACTCTCCTATAAATTTTGGCAACATCGCCTTTATCTTTTTGTAAATTTCCGTAAACTCAGTAGAATATACTCTTGTCTTTGCTATGGTAGTTATAAAGTTGGTATCTCTATCCCATCTTGGAACTATATGCATATGCACATGCTCAGCTATCCCTGCACCTGCACACTGCCCCAGATTCATCCCTATATTTACCCCTTTTGCACCAAATCCCTCTTTCATCATTTTAACCGATTGTCTAGCCAACGAACTTATCCTAAGCCACATCTTTTCATCAAGGTTCTCTATGGCATCGGTGTGCTTGTTGGGTATGATCATAAAGTGTCCCGGATTGTATGGGTATCTATTCATAACCATAAAGCAAAATTCATCCCTATAAAGTACAAAAAGTTCTTCATCTTTATCCGGATTATTTACGATATGGCAGAAAACACAACCCTCTATCTTTTTACTTGTAACATACTCACTTCTCCAAGGTGCATACAAATAGTCCATCTCAAACTCTCTTAAACTCTTCTAAACTTTTTGCTATATCATCTTGCCTCATAAAGTGTTCTCCCACCAAAAAAGCATCAACTCCTATGCTATGAAGTCTTTTTATAGTCTCTTTATCACTTATGCCACTTTCGGCAACTATAATCTTTCCATTTGGTATAAGAGGTATCAATCTATCACAAAGCTCCATATCCATCTTAAATGTTTCGAGATTTCTATGGTTTATGCCTATGATATCAGCACCGGCATATATAGCCTTTGTAAGATCCTCTCTATCGTGAATCTCAACCAAAGCCTCCATTCCTAGATGTCTTGTGTAGTTCAAAAGCTCTTTCAACTCCTTTTTAGATAGTGCCTTAGCAATAAGCAGAACAAAATCCGCCCCATAAACAACAGCCTCAAGAAGCTGATATTTATCTATGATAAAATCTTTTCTTAAAAGAGGGGTGGACACATATCTTCTTATACCAGTAAGATACTCCAAATCCCCCTGAAAGAAAAAAGGTTCCGTTAAAACCGATATGGCATTGGCTCCGGCTTTTTCATACTCTTGAGCGATACTCAAAGGATCAAAATCCTCTCTTATAACCCCTTTGCTTGGACTTGCTTTCTTAACCTCCGCGATGATTCTATATGGTTCATCTTCGCTTGAAGTCAAATGCTCTCTAACATCTCTTGGCACATAGGGGTTATAGGCCAAACTTCTTCCAAGCCAATCAAAAGGAAAATCCTTTTTTTTCTTTTCAAGTTCCTCTTTTGTCTTTTTAATTATCTCATCAAGTATCATTTTTCCTCTTTTATACATTTTTGTATCATTTTTTCATGATTTAAAACCTCTTTATCCTGACTCATTTTTAAAACTTTTTGCATAATTTTTTTAGCTTTTTTACATTTGCCAAGTTTATAATACCCCCAAGCCAAAGAGTCAAGATAATATGGAGAATTTGGCTCTATTTTTAAAGCCTCTTTTACAAGTTTTATACCCTTTTTTACATTCATGTCATAGTCAATCAGCAAATATCCATAATAATTCAAATACATCGGATCTTTTACTTTTTTTATAGCCCTTGCAAATTTATCAGCTATCGACTTAATAAGTTTTTTATCTTTTACTTTTGCACCTTCAAACTGATATATTGCCATTTTACCAAGATATTTAAAATTATTTGTTTCTTCAAATAACTCTTTTGCTATTTTATAAGCATTAGCAAAATCATTCATAGACAGATACATATTCATAAGCATATCTTTATAACATCCACACTTTTTCAAAAAAACTATAGCATTTTTCTTTTCTCCTTGATATATATAAAGATTAATGATTTTTTCGACATACTCTTTTTTATGTGTATGATTATAAAGTCTTTTATATATGGATAACAACCCGTTTATATCTTTTTCTCTTGCATATATATTAAGCAATTTATAACATATTTTTTTTGAGCATCCTTTGAGCCTGACATGAGTTTCAAGATATGCAACAGCATCATCTTTTCTATCCAAATATGAGTACAATATATCAGCTATATTATTCAAAATATCTTCGTTAAAACCAATCCCATATGCTCTTTCAAAAAATTTTAAAGCAAGAGAATATTTTTTCATAACCAAAAAAGCATATCCGGCAAATTCATAATTTTTTTCGGTTTTATATTCATTTGTCAATTTTAAAGATAATTCGGAAGCTTTTTTATAATCTTTGGCAAAGATACAATACTGGATTTGAACTCTTTTAAAAAAGACATTTTTAGGATAATTTTTCAATCCTATTTTTAAATATTTACCAAGAGATTTATAATCTTTTATATCAATGCAAAGTTTTATCACTTCTTCCAAATATTCAATATTTTTAGTATTGTTATAAAGTTTTTCATAATACTGAATAGCCTTATTGTATTCATGATTTTGTTCATACGATAAAGCAAAAAGGATATACTTGTCTTCATACTTATACGGCTTTGTAACAATATTGTGAGGTTTTACCGATTTGACGGAACAACCGCTAAAAAGCAAAGCCAACAATACAAAAATAATCAAACTATACCTATACACTCTTTTTTCACCTCATCAACTTTGTCTTTAAAATAGTCCCAAAAAGGAAAAGTTCTACACTGTTTCGGTCTAACATCATATATCTCACATCCATTTTTCTTCGCATCATAAAAAAGGCACTCATATTCGCCGTTTATCTTTAACTCTTTTATACTGTATCTATATTTTACCTTATTTAAGTAATCTTTTTTAAAAGTTTCAATATCTAATTTTAAAAATTCAGCTATATTTTTAATTTCATCACTATTTACAAAGATATACCCGCTCTCGCCTCTACAACATTTTGCTTTGCACTCTCTACAGGCAGAAGGCCTAAAACCGTAGCTAAATCCCTCTTTGGTAACTATCTCATCACTCATCGCATTTCACACTTTAAACTTTTTATAGATAACTTTTTATATATCTCTTCCACCTCTTTTGTAAACTCCTTCCCTTCATGAGTAAACAGAGGAGGCAGACACTTTGTCTTGCTTTTTGAACTTTTTCTGCCCCTTATCATAACTACAGTAGAGTTTTTATCTCTTTTAGGGTGAACGAATCTTAACTCTTCGATATTTATCTTGTAGCTGCTTAAAACCGTGCAAATCCTTTGCAAAGCTCCACTATCATAGCAAAAATACAGTTCACCTCTTGGTTTTAGCAAGGAGTTACTCTTTTTTATAAAATCCTCCAAAGGCAAAGAGGTATCATACCTGCTAAATCTTTTGGAGCTATTTTCACTCTGCTTACTCTTTCCATCATAAAAAGGAGGGTTTGAAACTACAATATCAAATCTTTTATCAAATTTATACTCCAAAAAATCCCCACAAACAAAATCAGCATCAAGAGCATTATTTTTAGCATTTATTTTTGAAATTTCAATATTGTTTTTAAGTATATCTATACCGTTTAATTCCACATCAAATCTCTCTTTTATCAAAAGTCCGAGTATACCACAACCACAACCCACATCAAGAACCGAACCGCTTATGCGATGTTTAGAGATAAAATTATACAAAAACATAGTGTCACTGTTGTAACAATACCCGCCTTTTTCTTGATATATGAACAATTTTATCCTTTTTTATGTATAATATCGCAATTTTATCCAAAAGGGCATTAAAAAATGATTATCATACCTGCAAGGTTGGCTTCAAATAGATTTCCAAGAAAAATTTTAGCAAACATAAACGGCTTTCCCATGGTAATAGCAACGGCAAATAGAGTAAAAGATATCGATGAAGTTATCATAGCAACCGATTCCAAAGAGGTTATAAATATAGCAAAAGATTACGATTATAAAGCCATTATGACAAGCAACAGCCATAAAAGCGGGACAGATAGGATAAATGAAGTAGCCCAAAAACTTGATATAAATGATGATGAAATAGTGGTAAATGTCCAAGCGGACGAACCATTTATTGAACCCTATATTATCCAAAGAGTTATAGATAGATTAAAAGATGCTCAAAAAAAAGGGGAAGATATTTTTATGGTAAGTTGCTATAAGCTCATATCTCCGAAAGAGGCGGACGATCCAAATCATGTCAAAGTTATCACCGATTTTAAAGAAAATGCCATATACTTTTCAAGGAGCAAAATCCCTTATGATAGAGAGGAGCATTTGCATTACTATGGACATCTTGGTATCTACGGTTTTACAAAAAAAACTCTAAAAGAGTTTTGCTCACTTCCACTATCGCCTCTTGAAGATATAGAAAAACTTGAACAATTAAGAGCCATATATCACGATAAAAAGATAGCTATGATAGAGGTAGAGAGTAAAAGTTTCGGGATTGACACAAAAGAAGATCTACAAAAAGCACTATCATCTTTGAAGTAGATAGAGTTTTTTTCTTTCACTTGAACCGGCGATACCAAGCTGTTTTCTATATTTTGTGATAGTTCTTCTGACTATTTTGATACCAAATTTCTTCTCTACGAGTTGTAGAATTTTGTTGTCGCTTATGGGTTTCTTTCTATCTTCGTTTTTAATAATCTCCGATATATACTCTTTGATAGAACTATTTGAAGTGTCTTTATCTATCGCCGTACTAAAAAAATCTTTCAATGGCATAACTCCCCTTTCACAAGAGAGATATTTGTTAGCTATGGCTCTTGATATAGTAGAGGGATTTCTCTCAAGATCACCTGCCAAATCTTTTAATTTCATAGGCTTTATCGAACCACCATTAAAAAAATCATACTGATATTCAAGTATCATTAAGCCGATCTTATACAAAGTAGCTTTTCTCATCTCAAGAGCATCTACCAAGTCTTTAGCCGCTTTAATTTTTTGTTTTACATACTCCACTTTTTTATCTACACCTTCAATATCTAACACGATTTCAGGATAATAGTAGCTATTTATACTTATCTCTATACCATTATCACCTCTATATATAAATATATCCGGAATAATTTTTTTTGATTCTTTCATAAAAGATATAGCTGGTGGATTTGAAAATTTTTTTATCACCCCTATTGCTTTATCAAAAAACTTTTCATTGCTATATTTTTGAATATTTTCAAAATCAACTATCAATTTTTTAGTAAATTTATATATTTCATCATCCAATTCCGTACTATCAAGTTGAAACAAAAAACTCTCTTTCAAGTCAAAAGCACCTATACCCACCGGATCAAGATAAGCAAATCTTTTTCTTATTTTTTCGACTTGAGAAATATCACACAAACAATCCATGGCTATCTTTTTCAAATCTCCATCAAAATAACCTTGCTCATTAATCTCTTCTATAATAGCATAAGCAATCTTTTGAGATATATCCGTAGGAAAAAGAGGGGGAACTATCTGCTCTTGCAAAACTTCATAAAGAGATTTTTGAGAAAATGTTAAAGACTCTATAAAGTCCGAAGTATGTATTTTTTGTATATTTTCATAATTTGCTCTTCTCTCAAAACCGGACTTTACTTCTATAAAAGGATTATCTTTAACAAATGGTTCAATAATCTCTTCGATAGACTCCAGATCACTTTGAAGTATCGGCAACCAACTTCTAAGAGTTGAAGATAGTGAAAGTTTTGTAGTTTGACTCTGCCTTAACTTCACTAACAAACCTCTTTGCTATAGCTTAAAGTTGCTACCAAGATAGTATGTTTTGACTAACTTATCGTTGAATATCTCCTCGGCACTCCCTGATGCTAACAAAGAGCCATCTTTTATGACATAAGCTTTATCGCAGATAGAAAGAGTTTCTCTAACATTATGATCGGTTATAAGTATGCCTATCTTTAACTTCGCTAATTCTTTAATGATATCTTGTATATCAGCAACTGCTATCGGATCAACTCCGGCAAAAGGCTCATCAAGAAGTAAAAATTTCGGCTTCAAAGCCAAAGATCTCGCTATCTCGCACCTTCTTCTCTCTCCACCGCTTAGGTTTTGAGCTTTTCTTCTTCTTATAGGCTCTATATTTAAAAGTTCAAGAAGTTCATCAGTCTTTTTTTGAATCTCCTCTTTATCTTGATAAATTATCTCGCATGCAAGCATAACATTTTCTTCAACACTCAAGTCTTTAAATATACTCGATTCTTGCGGAAGATACCCGATACCAAGTTTTGCTCTTTTGTGCAGAGGCATATCCGATATATCTTGATTGTCTATGTATATCTTTCCACTTGTAGCATCTATTAAACCGCATATCATATAAAAAGTAGTGGTTTTCCCTGCACCGTTCGGTCCCAAAAGACCCACTACTTCTCCGCTTTTTACCTCCAATGATATCTCATTGATGATCTTTGTCTTTTTTATAACTTTTTCAAGTTTTTCTACTTTAAGTTTATGCATCAAATTCCTCTATCTTATACTCTCTCTTGTCATCTTTATGCTCTATTTTTAAAACTATCACTCTAAAACCGAACTTTAAAAGCATATTTTTTAACTCTTCACCACCCCACTCCACAAAATGAACTCCGCTTTTTTCGAACTCTTCCAAAAAACCAAGAGATAAAAACTCATCAAAGGTTTTATTATAAATATCATAATGAAATATTTTATCCCCATACATTGTCTGTAAAGAGAAGGTAGGACTTGTAACATTATTATCTATATTGCATGATTTAACATATCTTTGAACAAATGTAGTTTTTCCACTTGATAAATCACCTTGCAATAAAACTACACTATCTCTATCGGCTATACTCTTTTTTAGAGTCTCAACCACTTTGTCTATATCATCAAGTCCAACAATCAAACTTATACCTTGTGGCTTATTTTGATTATATCATCAAGCTTTTTCAAAGCTTTTTGACTATCTATGGCATCCTTTGCCATTTCAATACCCTCTTTTATATCTCTTGCTTTTCCATCCACATATAATGCCACTCCTGCATTCAATAAAACTATATCTCTTTTTGCACTCTTCTCTTCACCACTTAAAATGGCTCTTGTAATTTTTGCATTATCTTTGGCATTACCGCCTTCTATCTCCTCTTTTTTAGCAAGTTTAAAACCAAATCCTTGAGGATCAATAATAAAATCTTTTGTTTTTCCATCTTTCAATAAAGTCGCATAAGTTATATCGCATATACTTATCTCATCAAGTCCGTCACGACTACTGACGGCTATAGCCGCCTTTGTATCAAGCATACTAAGTCCCTTTATTATCCTGCTTAAAAATTCATTACTAAAAACACCTATGAGATATTTTCTTGCACCTGCCGGATTTGTCAATGGACCCAATATGTTGAAAATAGTTCTATGAGATAAACTCTTTCTAATCGGCATGATATATTTCATAGCTGGGTGATGATTGATAGCAAACAAAAAAGCAAATCCGCACTCCTCAAGCATTTTCGCTTGAGCTTTTACATCAAGATTTAAGTTGACACCAAGAGCTTCAAGCATATCGGCACTTCCACTACTGCTTGTTATAGCTCTATTGCCATGCTTTGCCACAACACACCCAAGAGAAGGCAGAAGTAAAGATACGGTACTTGAGATATTGAAACTGTTACTCTTGTCTCCACCCGTTCCCACCACATCTATAAGCTTTTCTCTTAAAGTATCGTCTATATCAAGTTTTACGGAGTGTTTTCTCATAACTTCCGTAGCAGCTGCTATCTCTTCGGCACTCTCTCCTCTTTCATACAACTCTACAAGGTATCTCTTTGCCTCGTTGGCATCCATTTTATTTTCAAATATATCTTCAAATTTTCTTTTAGCTTCTTCAAACATCCAATCTCCTTACAAATTCATCTTTTTTGCTTTTTGGGATACTCTTTGTAATGGGTATCTGCAAAACTTCATATCTCTCTACTCTTTCAAGATATTTTATCTCTATCGTATCGCCCACTTTTACATCTTTTGCCGGTTTTGCAACTTTGCCATTTATACTGACAACTCCGCTTTTACACATATCTTCCGATATAGCTCTTCTTTTGGTAATATTTACACTATTTAAAAATTTATCTATTCTCATAATTTTTCCTATTTTGATAAAACTATTTTATAAAAAGTTTCCGTAAAAACTGCTTAGTTATGGTACGAATTTTGCTTGTTTTGTAAATTTTTCAAAAAATGCTATAATGTTATCAAAAAAAACAAAAGGATAAATATGGATTTTGCAAAAGTTATTTCAACAGTAGAAGGAGTACAACACCCTGCTATAAATGCAAGTTTGACTACTCTTGGTATATTACAAAATGTTGATATAGACCCACAAACAAACAAAGTAAAGGCTACATTTGCTTGGCCATTTGACGGCATACCTATAAGGGATATGCTTATAGCTTCCGTAACAAATGCACTTTCCGGTATAGGTGTTGGATTTGATTTTGATGAAAAAATTATGAATGAAGAAGAGAAGCAGAAATTTTTACAGATAGAACAAGCCAACTGGAAAGGAATGTGATGAAAAAAGAGGTTAAAAAAGTAGTTCTTGCCTATAGTGGAGGACTTGACACAAGTGTTATATTAAAATGGCTACAAGATGAATATAATGCAGAAGTTGTAACTTTTACCGCAGATATAGGTCAAGGTGAAGAGGTGGAACCCGCAAGAGAAAAAGCTCTCGCTCTTGGCATAAAACCTGAAAATATTTTTATAGAGGATTTAAGAGAAGAGTTTGTAAAAGATTATGTTTTTCCAATGTTTAGAGCAAATGCTCTATATGAGGGAGAGTACCTTCTTGGAACATCCATAGCAAGACCTCTTATAGCAAAAAGACAAGTGGAGATAGCAAAACTCACTGGAGCCGATGCTGTCAGCCATGGGGCTACCGGAAAGGGTAACGACCAAGTTAGATTTGAACTTGGATATCTTAGTAAAAATCCCGACCTCACAGTCATAGCCCCTTGGAGAGAGTGGGATTTAAATAGTAGAGAAAAACTTCTATCTTATGCCGAAAAACATGGTATAGCCATAGAAGGACATGGTAAAAAATCCCCATATTCCATGGATGCAAATTTACTACACATCTCTTATGAAGGGGGTATACTCGAAGATCCCAATGCAGAACCGGAAGAGAGTATGTGGAGATGGACAAATTCACCTGAATTTGCACCGAATAAACCTGAATACATAGAGATAGGTTTTGAAAAAGGAGATCCGATATCTATAAATGGGGAAAAATTAACTCCCGCAACACTCTTGAAAAGATTAAACGACCTCGGTTCAACTCATGGTATAGGAAGAGCAGATATCGTTGAAAATAGATTTGTAGGAATGAAAAGCAGAGGCTGCTACGAAACTCCGGGCGGAACCATACTTCTAAAAGCTCATAGAGCTATAGAGAGCATCACACTTGATAGAGAAGAGGCTCATTTAAAAGATGAACTTATGCCAAAATATGCTACCTTGGTATATAACGGATTTTGGTTTGCTCCCGAAAGAGAGATGCTTCAAGCCGCTATTGACAAAACACAAACAAATGTAAATGGCACAGTTAGATTAAAATTATACAAAGGAAATGTTACTGTTGTCGGTAGAAATTCTCCAAATTCTCTTTTTAATGCCGCATATTGCACTTTTGAAGAGGATGAAGTATATAATCAAAAAGATGCCGAAGGCTTTATTAAACTAAATGCTTTAAGATTTATCATAGAGGGAAAATCTAAAAAATAACTCAAACAAGGTCAAAATTCAAAGAGATTTTGACCTTGTTACACCACTCCAAAAGCTCACTATTTTGATGTTTTTTTGCACCATTTATTAAGATATTGAGCTTTTTTATTATCATTTTTTTTATTTCAAAATCATATTTACTATCTAAAAATTTTAAAAGCAAGACGACATGATA